>CALBPH010000591.1 GCA_937899365.1 uncultured Leptolyngbya sp. | reverse complement strand
ACAATGCAAGAAAAGCCCCAGCTTTCTACCGAAAACCTAGACTATTTACGAATAATCTTTGACGAAGATCTTAAAGTGTTGGGAGGCTGGCTAGGATTAGAAACATTATCTTGTGAAACCTTTAAAGCAATCGTCAAAACTCATGATGTAACCAATAAATTTATCTGGTAACGTAACTACCCAGGCTTCAGAAATATCCACTTTTTTGGGGAACGTCATAAGAGAACTTCTCTAATTTTTATGACGGTTAGAGTTATCAAGTCTGTCATTCGGCAAGCAGAACAGAATCTAGAATGTCCCGTAAATACCTTGCTACCACTTGGACGTGAGGCTCAGTCAACATCCCTAAGTGATCGCCAGGAATATCGTGGATAGTTAGACCACCACCTGCTAGAGCCAGCCAACCTAGCTTGACATCAGCATCATATTGAGCACGAAATAGCGTCACTTCACCGGGATAGGGAACAAATTTATAATTTCGATTGACTTCTCGATGTTCTTCAGGCTTGAGATACGACCGTGCTTGTACATTAGCCTCATCTAAGTGAAGCTGTCGCTTTGATTGCTTGGACTTGAAACGCTGATGATGAAAGCCTGTTTTGATTGACTTAAGTCTAGGCAGCAAGTAACCGAACCCTTTTTTCCTGGCAATTTGTAAATGCCGTCCCAGTCGTTGCAGCACATAACTGTTTGACTTGACTGGGCAATAGGCATCTAAAAGTCCCATGAGGTGGATGGTTTCGCCCTGGGCTATTAACTGCTGCGCGATCTCAAAAGCAACATGACCACCAAAGGAAACACCAATTAGATTATAGGGACCTACAGGTTGAACAGTTTTAATGGCTTGGATGTAGTAAGTCGCCAGATTTTTGATATCTCGAGGGTGGGGTGCTTGTGGATCCCCAGATAGGGCAGACGCTAAACCATATAAATTGTATTGTTTCAGATGCTCTGCTAACGGTCGATAAAAGCTCAGATTGGGGCCTAAAACATGAATACAAAATAGAGGTGCTACAGCTGTTGGAGCCGTATTGATAGGAAATAGACTAGGATGACGCGATGGCTTTGTGTTGTTACTCTGAAGCTGCTCAGCCAGCTGCTGCACCGTAGAGTACTGAAAGAAATCCATCACGGTACAGGGTTGTTCTAATGCTTGCTCAATCGATGCGGCAGCTTGCACTGCTAATAGGGAATGACCGCCAATTTCAAAGAAGTTATCGTAAATACCTACTTTTTCGAGTTTGAGCAGCTGACACCAGATCTGACTAACTTTTTTTTCGATCGGGGTGCGTGGGGCGACAAAGGTTGTATTGACAGCATGCTGAGTCGGATCTGGGGCCGGTAGCGACCGCCGATCAACCTTGCCATTAGGAGTTAGGGGCAGGCTGTTTAACTGTAAGAAAACTGATGGCACCATGGCATCGGGCAGTTGTTTCTGCAAAAAATGGCGCAGTGCTTGGGAATCTACTTGTTCGGTTTGGAGAGCTGAGCGGGGGACAATGTAGGCCGCTAAACGGTTATCACCTGATTCATCGGTAAAGCTAGTGACTACCGCTTTCTGGACTTGGGGATGGCGAGCCAAGGTCGTTTCTATTTCGCCTAGCTCAATACGAATGCCCCGTAGCTTTATTTGAAAGTCCTGACGACCAAGGACTTCGAGGGTACCATCTGCTCTGAGACGTCCTAAATCTCCCGTTTTATAAATGCGCCGTTCTCCTCCCTCTGGGTCAGGCAGAAATACTTTCTGGCTTAAGTCTGGCTTTTGCCAATAGCCCAACGCTAAGTGGGGACTACGAATAGCAATTTCACCATATACATCGGTTTCTACCCCAGCCTCATTGAGCAGCAGCACATCAGTATCGTCAAGGGGGTATCCCACTGTAACCATGCGACGGTGAGGATTGGTATTTTGGGTAACGATATGCTCTAGGCTAATGGTTGACTCGGTAGAGCCAAAGAGATTGACAAAGACGCAGTCTGGAGAAAACCAGCGCTGATAGCGTTCTAGATCTGCAGGCAGGCTAGGCTCTCCACCTAGAATGATGGCTCGAATGGTCGATAGTTTGGCTGGCAGTTCCTCAGATTCGGCCAGTTGCTGCTCTAGAAAACTGCGATATAGGGTAGGTGTGGAGTGATAAAGCGTAATGTGTTGCTCGTTTAGCCATTGTGCTAGGTGATTAAATCCTTGCTTTTTAATGTCAAATGGGTACAGCGTAGCACCGTTGAGTATGGCACTAAAGATATCAACTACGGCTGCATCAAAACTGTAGGATGCGAGCAGTAGCACTCGATCTTGGGAGCTAATGTGTAACCGATTGGTTTGGTTACGGATAAAGTGCAGTATGTTGCGGTGGTTTTGGATAACGCACTTGGGTTGCCCTGTGGAGCCAGAGGTGTACAAGATATATGCGATCTCACCTGGCAAAATCTCTACCTCAGGCACTGTCTTGGGTGTGGTTGACAGGTCCTCAATATTTATCAGCATCACCGTTTCAGACGCGAGCTGCCGAGCTAACTTCAAATTTTGAGCATTGGTCAAAATAACCGTGGCCTGGGAGTTTTCCAACACATAGCGGAGGCGTTCCACAGGATAGGTAGGATCCAGAGGCACATAGGCTTAACCCGCCTTTAAAGTACCAAGCAGCCCAGCAATCATGGGAGCATCATGTTCAAACAACAGAGCAGCACGGGTAGTATTTTCCTGGGTTAGCAGTGTCTGAGCCACTTGATTAGAGTGCCGCTCTAAGTCTTGATACGTCCATTGGTAGCGTTGTGTTTTGACCGCGATCTGCTCGCCTCGCTGGTTTACCTGAGCCGCAAATCGAGCTGGAATTGATTGTTCAATCTCTGATTTAGAAAACTCAGTAAACGGAAGTGTAATCGGATCTGGCGGAGCTGCGGGACGTGATTGTTGATTGAGCAGTGGCAGAGTGGTAATGCCCTGGTTAGGCTGAGCCACCATATTTTCCAACAAGGTTTGGAAACACTGCCCCATATATTCAACCGTATTGGCCTTAAATAAATCCTTGTTGTATACCCAGCGAATAAAAATACCCTGCTCTGTTTCTTGGATATAGAGGGTTAGATCAAATTTAGAACTGGTAATATCAGTAAAAAACTGTTCGATTGTCAAATCACATAGCTCAAACTCTTGGCCATTGAGATTGAACATGTTGAACCACACTTGAAAGAGAGGAGTACGGCTCTGATCTCGCTCTGGTTTCAGTTCCTCTAGTAAGCGTTCAAACGGTACATCTTGATTTTCGTATCCTTCTAATGCCACTTGACGCACACGCTGCAACAGTTCTCGACAACTGGGGTTACCAGAGAGGTCAGTGTGCAACAAAAGATTGGTAACAAAGAAGCCCATCAACGATTCAACTTCGGCTCGATTACGACCAGCAATGGGCGAGCCGATCGTGATTCGTTCTTGCTGTGTGAGTCGATAACAGAGGATTTTAAACCCTGCCATCAGGGTCATAAAGAGAGTCGCATCTTCCTGCTGGCTCAACTGCTTGAGCTTTACTAACAGGGCTTTAGGCAGATATTGAGAGATTAAAGCGCCGCTATGGCCTTGGATCGCGGGTCTGGGATAGTCGATGGGTAATTCGAGGACATGGGGAGCACCCTCTAAGTGTTTGACCCAATAATCTAGCTGCGTCTGAAATGCTTTACTATTAGCCTGTTGCTGTTGCCAGTGAGCAAAGTCAGCATATTGAATGGGTAGTGGTTTTAACGGAGAGGTTTGACCTTGGCGGAAGGCTTTATATAACTCTGATAGCTCTCTATAAAACAGATTAAATGACCAACCATCAAAAATGATATGGTGAGCGTTAACAATTAAGATATGATCATCTGCTGCAAGCAACAACAGCCGTACTCGCACTAACGGCCCTTGCTGCAGATCGAACACATGATTACGTTCTTGGGAAACAAGTTCTTTAGCTTTAGCATCTCGCTCAGCCACATCCTGTAGATCAGTAATAGCTAACGTCAATGTATTGGCCGGTGCAATCACCTGCTGCGGATGATTATTGGTTTCTGAAAAAGTGGTGCGTAATACCTCATGCCGATTGAAGATCTCATTCAGACTTTTTTCCAGGGCTGTGAGATTCAGCTCTCCCCTCAGACGAACTGCCTTTGACATGTTGTAGGCAGTTGACTCAGGCTCTATCTTATCCAGTAGCCAAAGCCTTTTCTGTGTGTAGGAAAGGGGCAGTTTACCATCTCTGGAAACAAGCTCAATCTTAGAACTTTCATGACTATTGACGTTATTCAAAAACATTATAATATCTGCTTTTTGCTCAGAGATTTGTGCTTTTAAGGCATCCGTAAGAGCACCTTTAGGAGCGTTACACTGCAGACGCTCGCCGTCTACGGACAGCTGAATGTTCAGACTATGCAGAGATTTTATTAATTCGAGGGTGCTGATAGTTTGACTCATAATGATAACGCTACGGTATTTTAGGAGATTTTATTAATATTTTCTTTAAGCTAAAACTTTTATTTAAACCAATAATAATGTGACTTAGAATTCGACTTCTTTACGTTCGTCTTCAGTTTGATTGGGAACGTTTATTCGTTTAATCAAATACGGAGCTTCAAGCTGCTGCGCTAGCTTGGTAATGGATAGTATGTCAAATAAGCTGCATAGGGGGAATTAGGAGAACACATGGCAAATCACTCGCTACCATATTCGCTAAGAACTGTCGCTGACCATGGATCTCGAACAGTAGCTTGACAACTGACCAATCAACAATGGAAATAGCCTATTCCCAACCTGAAACGTAAATTCAGCCTTGCGAGTTGACAACAACCAAGACTGACTCTCTTTCTCGGGAAGATTTTGAACAACTTCACCATTTTCACAAGAAACACAAGAAAAATTAAACATACCTTATCTTCTAAAACGCTCTTTCAGAAAAGGGAATAATAAAGAAGTTTCATAATGTCTAGACTGGTTCTAGAGATATGTATCTGTCAATTACTATGAATTTAACAAGAGAATTAACAAAAACTCTCCGGATTTATATAGAACGCTTATGCCTGTAGCAAACGAACAAACATTAAGCTGCTGCTAATTTAGAAGATGCCCCGATCTGTACAGTGTGCTATTAACCAATACTTTGCAAACAACATCAAGTCGGGGATCAGCAACGCCCCAAAGTAATAGCGCCCTTTACGATAGTAAATACACCATAACCATGTCAGAAAACCTCTAAAAAAAGAGTCTTCTTATAATCTTTATGCTCTGATGTTCTGAGATTTTTGTGTTTAGAGACACCGCCTATGAGGGGCTATCGCTAACAGAGACAGTTATTAAGACGCCAGCAGGAAAATTAAGTTCGAACAAATCACATTTTCAAGCTTAAATTGACAAAATATTCGCCGTTGTTGATTTGGAGGATGAACCGATCAGTTAAATATGCCGTAGGGCAGCACCTTACAGCTAAAATCATCCCGAGGAGCAGCAAGCCCAAATAGAATATT
>CALBPH010000590.1 GCA_937899365.1 uncultured Leptolyngbya sp. | reverse complement strand
GTATCAGCAGAATACGTTGAAGCTGTTTCGATATTTGTAACTCACGGGACATCACAGATTTATATCAGCCATACTGGCTGCCATAGTTGCCTGTATGGAAAGCAGCCTATGGATATCTCTAAAATTCGACCGCGCTTCTGCCTATTCAAAGATGCCCGCGATTATCAAATTCTTTGCCTCACACTATTTCTCGGTTTAGGAGTCGCCATGCGCGACTGGTCACTACAGCCAGCCATCGTCGCGACGGCAATCTTTACAGCTTTAGTTAGCCAAGGGTTGATTTCCTGTTGGCTAACTCCAAAGGAGACGCTTCGCGATCGACTTCGCTTAGCCAACGCAGAGCCTGTCCGTTGGCTGAGCGGAGCCGAAGTCAACTGGCGTAGCCCACTCATCACCGCATTGGGTCTAAGTCTCCTCCTCCGCACCGACCACATTGCTACCATGGCCCTTGCTGCTGGTATTGCGATCGCAAGCAAATTCCTCTTCAAAACCAACGACAAACATTTCTTTAACCCCGCCAATCTCGGCATCATCGCCGCCCTCACCCTCACCAACGATGCCTGGGTCTCCCCCGGCCAATGGGGCGACGAGATTTGGTACGCCTTCATTTTCATCGGCGCAGGCGGCATGGTCCTCAAGCGAGTGGGGCGTTGGGATACAACCGGCATGTTTTTAGCCAGCTATGCTCTGCTAGAGGCATTGCGCAACTTCTATCTTGGTTGGACCTGGGATGTATGGGCACATCGCATGAGCAGTGGTTCGCTACTGTTGTTTGCATTATTTATGGTGACTGACCCGAGGTCTATTCCCAATGCACGACCGGCAAGACTGATTTGGGCCTTGGCAATTGCTGTACTGACGTTTGTATTACGTAATCAGTTTTATCTATCGACGGCAGTGTTCTGGGCGTTGTTTGCCTTGGCTCCATTAACAGTTTTGCTAGACAAACTATGGGAGTCTCCACGATTTGAATGGAAGCACTTTAGAAAAGTAGCGTTATCGTCTGCAAGATAGACAAAAATATCCCAAAAGAATTCCATTAACATCTACCACGTTAACCAACATCCCCTCTCGGGAGGGGTGCCGAAGGTGGGGTGGGTTAACCCATACCGCCAATGGCCAAAATACTTTTGTACACGCTCTCGAAGAACCCACCCCGTGGCCCCTCCTGGGAGGGGATGAGATATCGGCTTCGGCACGAGGACTGCATTTATCTCTCTTAATTCTCTGTTTTTCCGTTAGGAACTCCTGTATGACTAATCTGTTGCGTATGGGATTGGTGGCCATGATCGCCATGACCACGCTGTTTATAAATCCCCAACCCGCCCACGCTTTCTGCGGCTTCTACGTCGCCAAAGCGGACACAGAGCTATATAACAAAGCGTCCCAGGTGGCCATTGCCCGAGACGGTAACCACACCGTTCTCACCATGGGCAACGACTATCAAGGTGACGTCAGCGACTTTGCCCTCGTGGTGCCTGTTCCCACCATCATCGGCGAAGACCAGGTAGACGTTGCCGAAAAAGTTGTTCTGGACCGCCTCGATGCCTTTAGTGCACCGCGTCTGGTGGAATATTTTGACAGTGACCCCTGCGAGGTCATGTATCGGTTTGCAGAAGACGGTCTTGCCCAAACCGCCAGAATGCGTCTGCCTGCCTCTCCCTCTCCTGCACCAGAATCGTCAGAAGCTTTGGGCGTGACCATTGAGGAACAATTCTCGGTAGGCGAGTATGACATTCTCATTCTCAGTGCTCGTGAATCTGATGGGTTAGAAACCTGGCTGCTACAAAACCAGTATCAGCTGCCGGACGGGGCCAGCCAGGTGTTGGCTCCCTACATTCGGCAGGGGATGAAATTCTTTGTAGCCAAGGTCAATCTGAATGAATTTGATAGCAGTGGATATCAATCTTTGAGACCACTACAGATTAGCTACGACTCACCCAAATTTATGTTGCCAATTCGTCTTGGGATGCTCAACGCTGATGGCGATCAGGACCTAATTGTTTATTTACTGTCGCCGGAGGGTCGTATTGAGCTAACCAACTATCGCACGGTGAATATTCCCACCGACATCGACTTACCCCTGTTTGTCCAGGATGACTTTGGTGAGGTCTATCCGGATATGTTCCAACGACGCTATGAGCAAGAGAATAAAAATGTGGCGTTTTTAGAATATGCCTGGGATATGCGTAGCTGCGATCCATGCTCGGCCCCAGTCTTAAGTCCAGCTGAGCTAGAGGCCGCCGGAGTCGACTGGCTCAGTCAAACATTGCAACAGCGGCGACCTGCCCCTGGCAACGTCATCGCACCACCTCGACCCGCACCCATATTTATCTCCCGACTCCACGTGCGCTACAGCCGCGACAAGTTTCCTGAAGATTTGATGTTCCAGACCACGTCTAACCGAAAATTTTTTCAGGGTCGCTACGTCACGCGTCACGCGTTTACCGGCAGCCTCGACTGCCCCGCTCGTCTGCGCGAAGACTATCCTGATGCCGACGCCCGTCGTCAATTAGAGGAATGGACCGGACAGGACTATGACGAGATTGCAAGCAATGCCCAAGATCGGGGTCGGGAGTATCTACGCAACTTAATGGCTCGTTTTGAACGGGAGTCTCAAAATCTGGCTCGGCTGACGGGAGGTGATATTCAAACTATCCGCCAGCGGATCAGCGACGAGGTGCCCCAACCGACACCGTCCCCCTGGCTAATTCGGTATCCCAAAAGCTAGGGGGCTAGGTACAACTCACCAGACAATCGTGAATTGTCCAGTGAATTGTCGCCAGCCAAGCCGCTAGAATAGCTAGAAATTGCGTCTAGCTATTCTATGCCCTTTCGTATGTTCAAACGATTTGGTCGCTTGCCTTACTGGCTAATGAGCTTGGTAATGATGGTTGCGATCGCAAGCTGCTCCCTAAACAACTTCAAAGCTAGCGATGTCGAACTGTCGCGGTTGGTCTATAGCATCCTCAGCGATCCCAAAACCTTTAACTACGCCCTTAACAGCGAACGGCCCAATATCTTTGGCCTTACCTATAAAGGACTCATTTCTGAAAACTACGAAACCGGCGAAATTGAACCCGAGCTAGCTGAATCTTGGCAATTTTCCGACAATGGCCTTGCCCTCACCTATACCCTGCGCGAAGACCTCAAATGGTCCGACGGTGAGCCCCTAACCGCCGACGATGTGGTCTTCACCTATAACGACATCTTTTTAAACGACACCATCCCGACCCAAATTCGCGACATTCTGCGGGTAGGAGAAGACGGCACACTCCCCACCATCACCAAAGTCAACCAGCGCCAGGTCAAGTTTGAAGT
>CALBPH010000589.1 GCA_937899365.1 uncultured Leptolyngbya sp. | reverse complement strand
GCTAGCACGACAATCGCTGTCATTTACCCGCCTACCCCCCTTGACACTTGATAGCTGGTAGACGAACTTCCGGCTGACTTGGTGTGTTGCAGCGATGTGGCTAATCGGAACGGTGCGGGCGACCGCCCCAATGCCGATTGCTTGACGAGTAGTGGGGGATAGATTGGCAGCGACAGAAACGGCTGGACTCATGAGGGCGATCGCACAATGCGGTGGACTAACGGTACGCATTGAGACGAGCGGAACGCCCTAAAGTGTCACCCTATTTTGAACCTTCCCGAATCAAGCTATTCTCTATGATTTTGAAGGTCGTTCAAAATTTCTTGTCTTCGAATTTCTTATTAATGATTATGCAGTAATACATCCATTCGTCAATGTGTACCCTAGGATTTGTGGAGCGAAAGGTATCCAAATAGTAAAAATCATAAAGATTATGCTACTGCTAGGAATAACTATCACACACGAAATGCTAGTAAATAGCAGGTAGAACTTTAAACCTGAGTCTCTTAATCTCAATAAAGAAGCTGTCATCCCCCCAGCGATGCACCATCCTAACATCCACAAGGATTCCACCCAATTAGACCAGAAAGAAAAAGAAGGTCGAGTACCTTCTGCTACATCAAGAATATGGCTAATCAGATGTGCTTGAAGGTTAACCGCTGATATCATAGTTCCCTCACCGGCATCTGGTAGATTTCTAGGAGAAATAGGGACTTTAAAGAAGTCCCCAGAAAATTGCTCAACCGAAATACCGATTAAGACTATCTTGTCTTTCACCCAAGCATCATCAAAATCACCTTCAAGAATATCGGTTATGGGCACGTTGCGAGCAGCGAGAGAATTCGATCGATAATTCACCAGTACTTGGTACCCACGGCTATCAATCGAACTATACCCTCCTGACGTATTTCTTAGTAGCCTAAAACGTCCTTCTCCTATTTCAAGAATGCTTTCGTTGTCTTCCTAATCTACTCTAAGAGCTGCTGCGTGTAGTTATTTTGCTGTCGCTAATAGCGATATTGATAGGGAGGATGTGGTGGGAGAGCCTACAGGAGGCTCCATAACTAAGAGTTGCCGCCGAACAGTTCCATCAAGATCTACCACTAGATCCGAAAACCCCACTCCTTCTGGGGAGAAGACCTCTGGTGGTGGTGGAATACCAGGTGTTCCTGTAGACTTGTCACTATGTTGAGCTATTGCAATAACATTAGGCTCGGACAGTTGATTAGCTATTTGTTCAGTTTCCCCAGGAAAATCTCTAAACAAATCAATGCCGATTACTCGGGGATTATGTGTTTGCAGTATGGCCATGGTTTCGCCCAGTACCTCATCGGATACTGAGCTCAGCCTGTTAGTAGTAGGTTGAGATCTTATAAAATCACTATCAATAGTTACCACTAGCAAACGAGGATCAAGAGTTTCGGCAGGTCGTCGTGATACTAGCCGGTCAAACATATTCAACTCAAGTCGCTCCATAGACCCGAATGAACTGAGAACTAGTACAAAAATTGCGACTGATAAACTTCCAATCAATGATTCAGACCAAGTAGGATGAAGGAAAGGATAATTAGTTCTAATCCATTTATCGTTAAATATCTGATAGTAGATCTTATTTCGGATTTTCAGTCTATTATCTTGCTTTCTTACGATTCAAGAAAGTTTGAGGTGAGACTTTGTCTCTAAATCTCCTGTGTCTAAAACTGGCTCTTTGTCGTGCCAAACTTTTTTGTAAGTATTCAATATTTTTTTGGGCCACTTTGCTCGTTTGAGGAGCATATCTTGAACAAACTGTAAATTATTGTCTTTGTCCCCGAACTCACCCATGATATTGGTTTTTACAACAGTATCAATATCGTTCTTTTCAATGACCTTTTTATGCATTTTCGATAAAGCTTGAAAGACCCGCTGTGTCAGATATGGATGTCCATTTGTCCACGACATAATCCATTCTAGAACATCAATAGATTGTCTTGATGTCAGTTCTAGTCCATCAGCTAGCACACGTGCCTCCTCAAGTGTAAAATCGGTTAAATCGACTCTTTGTCCAATATTGAAGGGAGTACGATGAGAATCTTTAATTAACTCATTTGGAGTAGCGACTCCAATCAGAACAAACGATAAACGATTAAGAATAGGGTTCTGTGATCGAGCGTTATATAAAGAACGAATAGAAATGAAGAAATCATCGGTAAAGCTTAAACTTAGAGTGGTATCTATCTCATCAACAAATACTAAAACTGGTGCTGTTACAGACTTCAACACAACAGTCTTAAAAAAACGAATGAAACGCTGTGAAAGAGTGAGATAAGAATTGTTTTGCCACCACTCATATACATCTGTTTCCAAGTGGTATCCTTGTTGGTCTAACTTGTCTTCTATCTCTAACAAGAATCCCCGATACCACAAGTCCGCCGTAACATCCTGGACTCCCACATCGGTTAAATCTACAATAATTGATACTGTTTTCTCCACTGAAAGCTGACGCGCTGTGTGGATCATCAAACTCGACTTGCCCATTTGCCGAGACGTCAGCACATAGGCAAACTCTCTCTCTCGACAGAGTTGCAGCAACTTCTTATCCGCTGGACGAGAAATGTAAACTCCATTTCCCGACTGAACCGTCCCTCCCGGTGTATAGATGATGCGTTTAACCATGCTGTTAAGTTACTCCTTCAATGATTCAGATACGTCTGAAAATACCTGGCATACAGTGAACAACGTGGAATTGCCCCAGATTGGCAGCGCCGAATCAGACCAGCTCCTCGTAACCGAAAAAAAATTCGCTCATTCGGACACTCCTGCTGGGAAATCACCCGCAATAATGCCGTCACTAACTCCGGTTCATCACAAATGCGAAACAGGTGATAGCGTAAATGATCGCCGAACGGGCCCCTATCTTCTATTGCTTGGGTGAACAGATCACTTGCTGTCATCAATCCTCTCGCCACCAGATACAGCGCTCGCCGCACCAGATACGGATGGCCATTCACCAATTCCATGAGCTTACTCTCCTCGGCCATGCTCAGTGGCATACCATGCCGCTTATTGAGATCGTGTACCTGCGATAACGTAAAATCCAGCAGATCGAGCACTTCTCCCACGTTAAAGGGGGATTGATTCAGATCGGCGATGAGCTGATAAGGCTCGGTAGATGTCACCAACACCAAATCCAAACGTCGCCATAGCTCACTCGTGGCCCGTTGATTATGCCAACTACGTAACATACCGAAGAAATCTGTCCGAAAAGGTGTAGCAAAAATGCTTTCTACCTCATCCATCGCCAACACCAGCGGAGTCTCTATCTGGGACAACAGATGCTTCCGAAAGTATCGCGTACAGCGTTGTCGATTGCCTTGCGGACGTTTCCAGTACTCGTCCACTTGATTGTCTGCGTCTAGGATATCAGTCAACCACAAACAAAATTGATAGAAGAAATCATCCGCGTCTTCTAAGGTGTCTTGGTCAAACAGCTGAAAATCGAGAAAAGCGACTTGTTTCCCAGCCGCTCGAGCGGCATCCATCACCCGAATCAACAGTGAGCTTTTACCCATCTGCCGCGCCCCTTTTATGGTCAGCGTCACCCCTTCTTCTGCAATAGTCTCTAGGGCTACTCGATCTTCTGGCCGCTCAATATAAAAGGAGGACTGCACCCGCATGGTCCCTTCTGGCTTTTCTAACGGGGCAGGCTGGGCCATTGGTTCTGGCACCGGCAGTGTGGTCGGCGCTGGGTCTACCAGCACTTCAGCTTTGCGTAGCTCGGTATTCAGAGACAGGGGCTGGCCTTGAATTGCTTGCTGAATTTCTGCCACGAGACCGGGCGTATTGGACGCGTCCCTCCAAAAGGCCCAGTTAATCGGGTTGAGATATTCACTCAATGGATAGGCAAAGGAGGCTTGATAAGCCACACGCACCGGCAAGATCCGTGGACGGCCTGTCTGTTGAGAGAGGTGGTGGGCTTTTTGAATCTCTAGCTGCACCATTTCGCTGCGCACCGAGACTTCAGAGAGCAGCACGATGAGAATGTCTGAGTCTTGGATTTCTTGGTTGATGCGCGCCATCCAGTTTTCTCCCACGGCCATAGTGCGATCAATAAATACCTCGTACTCGCCATGGAGCGCACCGTAGAGCTGCTGAGCAATCTGTTCGTCAGTGGCAATATCTCGCTTATAGCTAATAAAAATTTTGGGCGTGGCTGGCGGCGAAGGCTGACGAGAGTCTTTTGTAGATCCTGACGTAGGAATATATAGAACAGTAGAAACCTCCGCCGTGCGATCACTCGGGTTATGCAGCAGTACCGGCGTTAAGGCTTCATCGATACCTTCCATCTCAATAGCGCTGCAACCCCAATCGTAGGCAAAGTCCACATCACGTCCGGCACCCAAGGCATCATAAAATCCGGTCGCAAATTTCACAGCGGCTTGATCGCCCACGGCTTGACTCATACCAATAACCGTCTCTATGTGTTGGGCGATCGCCTTGGCTTGGATTTCTGAATGGCAGGCGTTTAGCAACACGCAGCTGACTTGGTCACTCAAACGCTTAAAAAGACGGGCTAGGGCTCTGCCAGTAACGGGCTTAGGGCGGCCATTTTTATCTTCAAAGACGAGGCCCTTTTCTCCAGCGCTATGGCCGCAAAAATGAACGATGTTGGGCTTTTCGTCTAATATCGCCCGCTGCATATCCAAGGGGGTGGTCGCCCAACGCTGTTTGATGACGAACTCGTCTCGTTTTTGGGCACGTCTTAAGCCATCTTCAATTTCGCGCATTTCCTCGCCTAACCGTCGCTCGTTCGTACCGCGAGGGTTAGCCGCCAAAATCAGAATTGTTTGGGTCAGACGATTCATAAAGGGAGGCAAGGGGGGCAGGAAGGGACAATGCAAGCAATATCGAATTCTAGCCAAAAAGTCAGAGAATAGAAGAAATGGGTACTATTTTTTACTCTGTCCATTTTTCTGGTTACGCACTGAAATAGATACCCCTCATCAACAAACGTTCATATCTCCATCTACCAATGTAAGCGTATTATATTATGCTGAAATAGTTGTTTTGACTCACGGTTCGCTCAAAATAATTGGCTCTACGGGATTGACTATGCAGTGGCTGTAGGAAAATGCCAACAGATGA
>CALBPH010000588.1 GCA_937899365.1 uncultured Leptolyngbya sp. | reverse complement strand
GTCATGCTACCTCTAGTGCATACATATCACTGCTCGTGTAAGCCCTCCCCGACTGTAGCTGTTCGCTTGGTGCGTAACCGGCCTTACCCACTGTTGTTGCCTGGACCGCTGTAGTGCCTGTCTGGAGTCGAGTTACAACCTCTTTAACCACCCCAAAATCAATCAGAACTGGTTTTTGGTCGCTACGGCGCAAAATAATATTGTCAGGACTAATGTCTCGATGGATGATGCCCTTAGCATGAATATGGGCTAGGACTGGCAGTAGCTGTCCCAAGAAAGCCCGCACTTCAGTTTCTGAGAATGCTTGGCCCGGCCTTTGATTCAGAATTTCTCGATAGGTCATCCCCTCGATATGATCCTGCACCAAAAATAATCGCTGGTCTTGTTCGAAAGAGGCACGAAACTGCGGAATCTGTGGATGACTGATCTGATATAAAATTTCAGCCTCTCGTTGAAATAGCTGAGCTGCTTTACTAGAAAAGCGATCACCACCCGTTGTGGGCATAAATTCTTTAATTACGCACTCTTCTTCAAACCGCCCCTGATCCTTCGTCAGGTAGGTGCGTCCAAAACCACCCTGGCCCAGCAACCGGACAATACGGTATCGATTTTGCAAAAGAGCACCGATAGCTAGGGCAGGTTGCATAGTAAACGTCCCAACAATGTTGACAGCAGCAGGTTTAACACCTGAGAGTTTAATCTCCAGACAGGCTATACCACTCTAACCCAATGCTCTATGAATGCTCCATCGTTTAGTCAACACATTGTTTCGGGAACGATGTAGGCACGAAACCCATTTTTAGCACTATCGAAATGCACTACGGTGTTACTCCAGCTGGAACCAATACTCAGCCAACTATTCCCATGGGGCCGCGTCCTGTATGTTCGTTGGAAGGAACGCCGCCCATGGCCCGCGAGCAGTTACGCATTAGTATGCTAGAGCAGCTCAAATTGACTACTTCAGAGCCAATACCTATTTTTGAGGAAGCTACTCAGAGCGTCTCTCGTCTGCTGGCGGCCCCTATTTGCTTAGTGAGTGTGTTTGATAAACACAACCAAATCTTCAAAGCCACCATGGGGCTATCCAGTTTGGGACTAATGAACCAGTTGGCCGCAACCCGTGAACTGCCAAAGCTAGAATCATTTGGCATTCAAGTGGTCGATAGTGGACAGTCGCTCATGCTCACCGATGTGACTCAGCATCCGGCCTTTAGCCAAAGTCTATTAGTGCAAAAATATGGCGTACAGGCCTATCTAGGTGTGCCTCTAATGACCGCTGAGAGATGCTGTATTGGCACCCTAGAGGTCATGGACATCATGCCGCGCCAGTATACCCAGCAGGATCTGGCTCTACTCGAACTCAACGCTCGATGGGCCATGAGCGAATATGAAAAGCAGTGTTGGTTAAAAGATGGCAAAATTCAACAGACAGCAACAGGCAACAACTTGATAGCTGCTGCGGAGAAAAAACTTCAAGGTAGAATCGATACTCTACGTATGGAGTTAATCTCTCAACTCACCCAAGATTTACGCAATCCGCTGACCGCCATCACGGGTATGGCTAGTATGCTAAGCCGTGAAATTTATGGACCATTAACTGAAAAACAACAGGAATATGCAAATGTTGTTTTACATAGTAGTCAAAACCTACTGTCTTTGACTAACGAGATTATGAGCTTAGGAGCGATTGAACATCAATCCTATGAGCTACTACTGAAACCTGTCGATATTGAAATGCTGGCTCAACAGAGCTTACACCCTATAGAGTCAAGGGCCAACCAGCACGCGCTAAGCTTTAATCTTACGGTGGAGCCAGGCTCGCGCATTTGGGTTCTTGACAAACACATCATCAAACAACTGATCTATTATCTCATTCTTAGTATTTCAAAAGCCTCTACTGATGGCAGTACTGTTCGACTCCATATTTCACGAAAAGACGATCGCCTAAATTTAGCAACATGGGTTTCTAACCCATGGCTCGGAGAAGATTTGCCTCAGGCCGTCATTACTTGGGGGGCTCAAAATGGTGTGCTGCCACCAGCATCTACCTTAGAACCCTCCTACGGATTAGACGTTCTCGAAGATTGGTCTCCAAATCCTCAAGGAGCATTAAACGAATCTACAGAAACTGATGCCTGGCAAGAACTGGGTTTACTTCTAAGTCAACAGCTTACTGATATCCATAGTGGTGAAATTACTATTCAAGGATCGCAGAATAATGGCTATCGCTATATTGTGAGCCTACCGCCATTTGAGGCCAATTGACCCAAGCTATCCGTCGACTACTTCTTTGTTCACTTAACGACTGAGATGAGGCAAAAAATGAGATGAAGGCTCAGTGCCTTCATCTCATTTTTTGTTTCTCCAGCAAAGATCGATTTTTTTAGTGAGATGAAAAATCACGGAAGAAACATAGGTGTAATTGCAAAGAAACTATGTTTTGTAAGGAAATATACAGTTTGACTGTTGCTAAATAAACATCTCTATCTGTAAATTTGCTGGCTAGATCAAAGAAAAAGATAAGTAAAATGACTTAGCAGAAAAAATATAAATACTGGGAATCCAATATATGTAGGCATATGAAGCCATCTGAAAAGAAGCTCTTGAATTTTTCTTGGTCAAAAGATCGAGGGTTTCTTTTTTAAGCTTTGTTTGAAAGGGAAAAGACTTTCCTAGAGTTCTACTATTTGCAAACATTCACGAAGAGGAATATGTCTGGAAAATTTTTTCTAGATTAATGACTCTTTTAGCCGTTGTTTGAGATTTAGTGGCTTTAGCTTATGACGTTTGAACGATCTCTCATCTGTCATTGAAATCTCGTCTTTTTGGACTCTCTTTAGTCAGTTGCTTTCAATCAAAGTAGTTCTCTAACCTGCTCAATTTATTCATTGGTTCTCAGAAATAATGGCAAAGAATAGAAGTTCTAAAAGACTGAGCTGGCAGCTCTGCAAGCCGGTCATCGCATCTGCGCTTGCAGTTAGCGGTGTATTTAACCTAGTGGGTATTGTGCTGGCAGAGGGCACTGCCGCTGGCACACAGATTACCAACACCGCCACTGCCACCTACCGTGACCCGGATGGTACACCTCAGACATCCACCTCAAATACTGTAGTCGTCGAAGTGGCTGAGATTGCTGGTATTACCGTAGTCAATACCAGTGCGACAGAAGTGACTCCTGATGCGGATCCGCCGGGGCCAGGTGAGTCCCTAGAATTCATCTTTGACATTACCAACGTTGGTAATGATGAAACAGATATCAGTTTACCTGCAGTTGCTAATTTCACCGGTCCGGTGGATAGCGTCACCAGTATTGAACTGATTGATCCTGTTACAGGTGCTCGTACCCCCATCACTAGCCGCACAGACTTTGAGAACCTGGCTCCTAACGATAAGATTCAGGTAGCGGTTACGGTCCTCGTTTCAACTAGTGCGCAAAACGACGACATTGTCACCGTGCAATATGGTGATACACCCGGTGATGGTCAGAACCAGCCTTATGACTCCTCAGGTGGTAGCGTCTTTACTGACGATAATGATGCGACAGACGTTGCCAATGGCACTCAGACAGCTGCAGAAGCCGGTCCTGACGCACCTGCAAATGGCGAGCGTGAAGCCAGTGATACTGGTGAACTCACGATCGGTGAGGAGCCTCTTGAACAGCCATTGGTGAGTTTACAAAAGTTTGTTAGCAATTATGATGAGGGTGCCACAGGCAACGCTAATGATGATCTCATCACCTATAGCCTGGAACTTGATGTTTTAGATCAGACTGCTGTTCCTACGGGTAGCGATGCTCAAGCTGCCGATCTGCAGCCGATTACTCTAAATGGTTTAGGTGATCGACATGTGTTGATCTCTGATGCTATTCCAAATGGCACATCTCTTCAGGCCGCAGCTGTAACTGGTGCTGCTGCTACGGCTGGTTGGCAAGCAGTCTACACAACTGATGCTGTAACCACAAGCGCGCTAGAGGCAACTTGGTCAACAAGTAATCCAGGTACTGGCGTGACTCGAGTTGGTTTCATCGGTCCTGCAAATGCAGTTGTTCCGATTACTGATCCTACGCTTACCGGCTTCGAGATTACCGTAGAGACCGATCAAGTTGATCCCACAGCAACTCCACTAACGATTGCTAACATTGCTCAAGCCTTTGGTTCGGGTGCAGTTGATGATCCTCTGACACCAGAGGATGAGAGTCTCAGCTTCCCTGTTATGGATGAATCAGGTGATACTACTCCAAGTAACTATGACCCCACAACAGATACCTACAGCGATTTCAATCCTGATGTGATTGACGATCCTGCGACGCCTCTGCCTGAGGGCTTTACACCAGATGATGGTTATATCAATGATCCCTCTGATCTAGTTAACACTGGCATTAGTGAAGAGTTGACTAAAGATGATAGCGATCCAGAAGATCTTGACGATCCGACAAAGCCACTTGACCCCAGCGACGATAACAGTGGTGATAACACCGATGGTGGGGGTGAAGCCATTGTTGTTGAGCTAACGCCTGAGGTGATTTCAGACTTGTTAAATGGTCCTGATGGTGCGCCTGATGCGGTTGGTCCCACTGGTACCAATGATGACTTTACTAATAAGTCTGTACCCTTCTCTGATGGTGATCCACCGGTTGTTTCATTCACGAATACCGTTGATAGCTCTAGTACTGAAGATGGTTGGGTTACCCTAGAGCCGATTGCCCCCGAAAATCCAGCTGATCTGCCTTCTGGGACAACAGCAACTATCATCGCTCCTGATGGTACTCGGGTTCTATATACGTACGATCCAGCTGGCGATCGTGGTCTCGGTGAGTGGACTACATCCGATACTCCCATCGTTGTTCCAATTCGTGCTGACGATGGTGCACCCGGCGGTGATGATGAGTTTGACTATGGTGTTGAGGTTGATCTACCCAATGATCCAACCAACATTACTGAACTCGATAGCTTCCCTGTACCTATTGAAGCCACATTTGCAGGTCTTTCTACAGTAGCTAACCCTAGCGATCCAGCAAGCATTACAGCCGGATTGGATACCTCAACTGTTGTAAATACCACTATCGATCGCCTTTACACCGGTTTCTTAGAACTAGTGAAGACGGCTCAGTTTGTTCG
>CALBPH010000587.1 GCA_937899365.1 uncultured Leptolyngbya sp. | reverse complement strand
GCAATAGTTAGGTGGATACACTGAAAAGGTAAATCTAACTAGCCCTAAATACCTGTACATCAAGCGATACAAGAAAAACTGCTACTGATTTATACGGGAAATATGGATATTAAGAAACACCTTAAGTTGCTTGCATACAGCTTCATTACGTGGCTAAGTTTTTATATAATTGGGCTTCCTGACTATTATCAACAGTGGTACTTTTGGGCAAAAATCGTGATATGCGTTTTCGTCACAATTATCTATTTTCCGATTACGCAATACACCCTCAAAAACTACTGGACTGATGATAAATATCTAGTCAACTCATGTTGGCTGGCTCTATACCTAACGCTTCCGCTTTTTGTATATGACTATCTGCTGCTGGCCGTTTACAAGGGGCTTGGAATCGGGTTTGTTATTCCATACTGGTATTTGACGTTCTTCTACTTCTCTTTCTGGATTCAATTTCCTCTTGTCGGTTGGTGGATGCAACGGACCAAAATACAGAACATGGAAGCGAGTGCGAGTTCATAAAATAACGCAGTTTTTCTGAAATAAAGCCGTGTACTTACAGCACCTAGTCAACCAGCACCCAGTCACCAAATTTGGCTGCCAATTAGAATTTGTGGTTTCAACAACAATACACGAATGCTGAGATTAATGGCCTATAGAAGACCACAATGCCCAGATAAGAGGTTAAACGAGGGCTCTGATGAACTACTTTCTCGAAATTTATGGAACCCTACCACGGGCTGGCCCCGGCTCAAATGCGCTGACCCGGAGAGCATTCGAAATGATGTCGGATGTGCCTGAGTCGCCCCGTATCCTCGATGTTGGCTGCGGCCCTGGTATGCAGACAGTTGAGCTTTTGAGACTGTCATCGGGCACAGCTGTCGCCCTTGACCTCTTTCCAGAAATGATTAGTCAGGTAAGGGCCAGCGCAGAAGGTGCTGGAGTCTCTGATCGCCTCGAAACGTTAGCACAAGACATGACGAAGATGGCTTTCCCAGAGTCGAGCTTCGATATTGTTTGGTCTGAGGGCGCGATCTATTTCTTAGGATTTGAGGCTGGTCTCAAAAAAGTAAAGGCCTTTGTTAAGCCAGGTGGTTATGTAGCGATCAGTGAAGCCGTGTGGTTGAAACCTGACCCGCCGTCTGGGGCTGTTGAGTTTTGGAAAGATTATCCTGAGATTGACACCGTGGCTGCAAAACTTGACGTCATTAAGCGTGTTGGGTATGAGCCCGTCGGGCATTTCATCTTGCCACCAGCTGCGTGGACTGAGCAATACTACAATCCAATGGAGCAGCGCATTGTTGAGAAAACGATAGAGTGGAGCGGTATACCAGAGGCAGAGGCTGTCCTAAAAGAGGCGAGAAACGAGATCTCAACTTTTCGCAAGTATGCTGACTACTTCAGCTACGCATTTTTCGTAATGCGCAACTGAGTAAATATCTTGCCCTGCTAGCCAGGATAAATTTGTGATCCGAAATCCTGGCTATTGGTGCCCAGTATCGAAGAGTATTCACAAGGGAGTGTCCCGACAGGATTGTCTAATTTTATTGTTTTTTTATTGGGTTTAATGAATTCAGATTTAGTCTTGTTGGGACTGAGCTAGAAACAGCGCCAGAGGTATTACCCATGGCGTTGGCCGTCGGGCATGGTTGCATGGTAGAGGTTTGCTTGATGCAGTAATGTGCCCGTGAGGTCGGCTCCCGTAAGGTTGGCTTCTTTTAGATTAACCCCAGTTAAGTCAGCATAGCTGAGGTCAGCCCCCTGGAGATTAACTTTGCTGAGGTCGGTGGAGAAGCTTCCTGGGCGATAGTCTTTTCCTAATTTAGCGCGGCACAATATGGCTTGAGCCAGATTAGCGCCCCGTAGAATCACACCGCTCAATAGCGCATAGCTCAGGTCTGCTTGGCTCAGATTAGCGTCTCCCAAATCAGTTCTTTGGTCAGCGTTCGATCGAAAATCAGCCTCTATCAAACGGGCATTTGCAAGATTGGCATTGTTTAGGTTTGCTCCACAGAGACTGGCTTTTACTAAGTTCGCCTGTTCTAGATTGGCGTAGCTCAAAAGCGCGCTACTTAAATCGGTTTCTCGGAGCTGAGCATTTTTTAAATTGCTGTTGCGTAAATCGCTGCCCCAAAGAATGGATTCGCTTAAGTTACAATGCTCAAAATTATTGCGACAGAAATGGGTACGGCCTAGGCGAGACTGCCGCAAATCAGCTTGGCTAAAGTTGGCATCGCTTAGATCAAGCTTTAGTAGCTCTAACTCTAGAAGTGTTAGTCCGGAGAAATTACGTTCACCAGCGTTATAGGCTTGCAGAAGTTCCTGGCTATCCATAGCAGCTGTTGGTCCTAATGATGGTGAGACGCTCAAGAGCTAGAGAGCAGAGACAAAATTGTCTCTGCCTCCAACATCCATTTACCATGCTATGCATGTAAGAGATATCTTTTACGGTTGCTAACAACGGTGGTCTCAGCCGTTTGGTGGGGCTGAATTAGACCATAGCCACTATGGTTACGCTCGTAAATAACATTAATGTCTCCGGTGCTGGAATTTTGGAACATGTAAAAGTCATGGTCGATAAGCTGTAGCTTTTCCAAAGCCTCTTGAACAGATAGGGGCGGCATGGCAAAGAACTTATTCCGTACGACTGTGGCAGGCAGTACAGGACTGTGGGTAGTGATAATGGCGGTTGGATTGATGGACAGCTCAAAGTTGGTATCTTGGTTGCTTTGCGTCTGTTCCCGCTGCTGCTGTTTTTCTTTATATTTTTTCAACTGCCGGGTGATTTTATCTGCCACTAGATCAATGCTGCTGTAGAGATCCTCATGCTTTTCCATCGCGCGAATGATCGTACCTTTTGCATAGGTAGTCACTTCGGCCATCTGTATACCTTGTTTTCGCGTGCTGTGATGAACCGATAGGTTAATATCAACCTCGGTTACCAAGTTCTCAAAATGACGTGTTGCTTTACCAATTTTTTGGTGGGCATAATCACGAATAGAATCGGTAATCTCAATATTTTTGCCTTGAAGAACTACTTTCATTTGAGAAATCTCCTTTGAGTAAGCAGCTACGCTTTAATCAGTGTGCCTATACTCATGTGGTTTTTAGGATGGCATAGAGGGTTCTGAGGATACCGTTAGTGCTTAATTTAAGTGCGCTAACGGCGTTGATTGATGTTCTCTTGGCTGGGTTACTGTTATCTTCCTATGTTTCTCTAAAATTACAAGACTGTTTCTAGCGAGAGGCTTAGGAACCTTGAGGAAAAAGTTAGGCTTACCTGAGGTAAAAAAATGCGTGCTTCCAGGCTTGGGGAAGTGTCTTAAGAAGATCTTAATTTTTTTCTATTTAAGCTTTTCTGGGACGCAAAGACTAAAGAATTGAGCATAATCGGGGCAGTCCCCTCTGCATTTAGAGCATAGTCTATGCCCAGTATCGATGATTGTCTAACGTCAACCTGCCCAATTCAGTTTGTAGTGGATATCCTGGGCAGTAAGTGGTCAATTTTGATTTTGCGAGAACTTTGGGACCAGGATCGCCGCACTCATGAGTTGCTAAAAGCCCTGCCTGGTATCAGTTCTAAAACACTGACGGTGAGACTGCGCAGTTTAGAGGAGCATGGTTTAATTATGCGACGGGCCTATGCGGAGGTTCCCCCACGCGTGGAGTATGCCATTACGGGTAAGGGTAAAGAGCTACAGCCTGTGGTGACGGCGCTGCATCAGGTGGGGCAACAGTGGCTAGAGCAAGATAGTTGTGCCTGCCCGCTGACGGCTGGTATGGAGAGAGTCCAGGTTTATTAATGCCTGGCGCAAGTAAAGAAGGTGCGGCGGGCTCCCAGAATAGGGGTGCAGGCTCTGTTTGGCTATCTAGCCATCAAAATGACTGAAGCGCGAGGTTCGACCCGGTAGACATTTGAGTCGATTTTCGGGGCCACCTCGATTGGGCTAAAATCTTCTGGTGCTTCTAAGGCGGTATCGACGATGCATCGCCAATATTGACCTACGGGCAGCGGGGGGAGTTCAAAGGTGAGGGGATTATGAAAGGCGTTTAGCATGATGTGTAGCAATTCATCATACTTTCGATAGGCCAATGTGTAAGCCAGACTGTGGGAATAGTGGCTCCAGTCGGGGGTCCCTAGCCTAACGCCGTGCCAGACAATGGCGGGCTCGAGGATTGGTTGAGGGGTAACAATGAGCGGATAGTCGTGCTTAAACACCTCTAGGGACTGGATAAAGATGATGATCTCTTTTATGAATCTGAGGAATTTGTTTTGGGTGGTTACGGCGTCCCAGTCGAACCAGCTAAGTTCGTTATTTTGACAGTAAGCGTTGTTGTTGCCCTGTTGCGATCGCAACACCTCATCCCCCATCAGCATCATGGGTGTGCCCTGGGACATGGCCCACACAACAAATAGATTTTTGGCTTGCTGGAGCCGTAGGGCCTGAACCGCTGGGTCATGGGTAGCGCCTTCTACACCACAGTTCCAGCTCCAATTGGTGTCGGCACCGTCACGGTTATCTTCACCATTGGCCAGGTTATGTTTGCCGTTGTAGCTAACCAGGTCATAAAGGGTAAAGCCATCGTGACAGGTGACAAAATGAATGCTGTAGTTGGCCCCTCGCTGTGATTGGGCATAGAGATCGGGGCTACCGACAATTCTATCCACCAGGCTCCGGGCCATGCCATTATCGCCTCGGACAAACCGTCTCACCTGATCTCGGTAGGGACCATTCCACTCAGCAAAACGCTCCCCAGCAAAGTGTCCAACCTGATATAGACCTGCGTCAACCCAGGCCTCAGCAATGATTTTTGTCCCGGCCAGGGCCGGGTCGGTATTGATCATCCATAAAATGGGCGGATTGGTGAGGGGTTCTCCGGTGGTGCTGCGGGACAGAACAGAGGCTAAATCAAACCGAAAGCCATCCACATGCATCTCTGAGACCCAGTAGCGGAGACAGTCTAAGACAAGATAGGCGGTGATAGCGCTGGTTTTGAGGGTATTACCGCAGCCGCTATAGTTTTTGTAATAGCGCTTGTCATCTTCAAGAATATAGTACGACTCATTACTTAACCCCCGTAACGACAGGGTTGGGCCCCCATGATTCCCTTCAGCCGTATGGTT
>CALBPH010000586.1 GCA_937899365.1 uncultured Leptolyngbya sp. | reverse complement strand
GAAGAGCTGGAGCTTCCTGCTCTGACCCGGATTCGCGATCATCTCAAGGATTGTGCCTTTATTAATACCGTTGTCGTCAGCCTTTATGCGGACACAGCGGAACAGTATGCCAAAGCGGTTGAATTTTTCCGACCGTTGCCCCAGAAAACCCACATTATTTGGGAAAACGGTCCTCGGGTGATTGCCCTGCTTAAGGAGATGCAGGAGAAAGGCTTGGATATTCTCATGCACCGGGGTAAGGGGCGGGCCGTATGGCTGGGTCTGGGTTTGGCGACGCTCCATGCAGGTGCGATCGCACTGCATGACGCCGACATTATCACCTACGACCGTTCCTACCCCCTAAAGCTGCTATTTCCCCTGCTTGAGCCTGAGTTTGGCATTGCCTTTACCAAGGCCTACTATGCCCGCATCAGTAGTGAGCCTCGTCAGATCAATGGTCGGGTCACGCGCTTGTTTGTCGCGCCGCTGCTCCATTCCCTGATGGATGTCTGGGGGCATCGAGATTACATTTCCTATCTGTCGGCCTATCGCTATCCCCTCTCCGGTGAGTTTGCCCTGACCAGCGATCTTGCCTTGACTATTCGCATTCCTGCCAACTGGGGTCTGGAGGTGGGCTTGCTAGCGGAGGTATATCGCAATGTGGCCCGCAAGCGGATTGCCCAGGTTGATCTGGGCACCTTTGACCACAAGCATCAGGGGGTGGGGACATCCCCCACCGAAGGGCTGCAAAAAATGTGTCGCGATATTTTGCAATCCCTGCTACGCACCCTGACGGAAACTGAGCAGGTGGTGATTGGTAAAGACCAGTTGCGATCGCTACGGATTAAATTCCGTCGTGAGGCCCAGGACCTAGCCCGGCAGTACTTTGTCGATGCCCGATTTAACGACCTGCAGTACGACCGCCACAAAGAGGAAAACACCCTCGAAAAGTTTGAGGAAGTGATTATAAAAGCTGGAGAAGAATACCTCGAAGATCCCACAGGAACTGAAATTCCTGACTGGACCCGAGCCCTGGCGGTGATGCCCGATTTGCGGCAGCGCTTAGGACAGGCCGTTAGCGATGATATGCAGGATGTCCTGAGCCAGCTGGCCCCCTCTTTTGTCGCGGCTGATGATCGCGGCGTGACCGCCAGTACCGAAGACCTGGTGGTATTAACTCAGTAGGTCTGACCGTTGGCCAAAACGCAGGTGGGGACGTTCCATGGAACGTCCCCACCTGCGTTTTGGCTCTATATCTGAAGGTTGATGCTAGAGCGCCACTCGATTTGTCGCGCTGCGGAATGTGACATTCACCCCTTCGCTAGTTTGCTCTAGTACCAACACCGGTGTGGGTTTTGCTTTTTGATCCCAGTGCATGGTAGCCAGGCGTCCCAATAATGTCGGCTGCCAGAACTTTTCGTCCCGCTCTGGGCTCAGGAAGTTCTCAATACAGTCAATAATTTCTTGGACGGTGATGGACGTAGCCTGGGTGGGCAGTTTGACAAGTTTGATTTGAATGCGGAAAAGCACCCGCTTCTTCTTTTGTGAATCTTGGATGGTCTGATACTCTACATCAAAGATTTGATCCACCGCCCGGGGTTTGGAAGAAGCAATACCCACCACCCCTTGCTGTGCCTGCTGGGGCCGTAGCGCCAGGGTTACTCGCTGCTTGACCTTGACCTTGAGCTGATTGACCACGGAGGCATGGAAGAGCTTCTCCTCCATGCGCATCCTGAGATAGTCAAGGTTAAAGTCTCGGGAGTGCACCAGATCGGGGTTTTTCTCCATTTTGCTGATGGTGGTCAGCGCTAGCTTCACCCGCTTGTGTAGCTCCTTATTTTTATAGGCCTCAAACTTGAGCTTCTTACGTATCCGAGCAAACTGCAGCTGAGATACAACACCCAAAATCAGTAAAAGTACGGCCAGCCCAATCGATGTATACATCCAAGGGTTTTTGGGCTGGGCGACAACTGTCGGGGCCTGGGCCACCGAGGTATTGAGCTCAATAACGGGGTTAGACATAGCTAAGCGTGGGTGCTATCCGATTACATTTAGCATGCCCTGGGTGGTGGTTTCCGGACTAAGAGGATATATCTAACGCTGTGTAAAACCTATGTGAATTTTCGATAGGCCTGGGTGCAATTAGTGACGCCAGCGTGCGCGATATCCCCGAGCATCCAAATGACTCAAGCGAGCAAATCTAGTGTAGCGGCCCAAACCGCCGGGCCACCAGGGGTCTAGTGCCCAATAAATCTGATCCCCTGATAGACCGTCGACATAAAAGTCAATGGCATCGCCGACAATATGGCGGCTGTTGGAGGCTCCTCCAACCTGGCGATTGATGTCAGCGGGCCGGTACCAGCTGGTGATACGGAAGGGGCGACCGATGCGATCGCGAGCCTGCTGAGCCAATGTAGCAATTCGTACCATGCCATCTACCGTAGCCTGGTTGGGGGGCATGCGAGTGCCACCTCGGGTAGCTTCGGACCAGGTAAAGTTACCATTGACAATGATAGAAGCACTGAGCTGAATGTTGTAGGGTGTCCAGCGGGCTGGGCGGGTTGGGAGCGGTGCTGGTTTGGGGGCTGGGGCTGCATCAACGGAGTCCCGATTGGCCCGAGTCATACTGCGGACATCCTCAAACAGAGACTGAATTGCATCGACGCGTCGATCTAGCTTGCGCCAGATTTGCACGAGACGAATAAGCGCCTCGCGCTGCTCCTCAATCTCTTTGTAGACTTTTGGAATGTCTTCCATAAAAGTAAGCAGCGCCTTATCCACCCGCTTAGCGGCTTCGGCCAAGGCCGTTGGGTTGTTTTTGTTGGCGCTCAGAAACTGGGGGGTGGCCCCCAGTTCACCTAGAGCTGTGGCCCTCGAGTCCAGACCCTTCCACATGCGATAGGTTTCGGTGAGGGCAAACCGGTGGTAGCCATCGCCTTTGTAAAAGGTGGGAACCCTTTGGACAAAGGCGATCAGGGCTGGGTCTACAATTTCTAGATTGGTTTCCCCGGCCCTGGGGTCGTTGGTTTGTAGCCAGTCAATGGCTTCTTCTCGCGAGTCGAGCTGTCTCCATAGCTGGGTCAGCCGCAGCAGGGCTTCGCGCTGGTGCGGATAGCCGGAGTAAAACCGGGAGACCTGCCGCATAAACTCAGTCAGGGCCTTATCTAAGGCTGCCTCATCGGCCACATCATTGTTGATGGGCACATCCATCGCCTTGATGGTGCTTTGGTGGGAGTCGAGCTTGCGCCAGATGCGAGCCACCTCTAGCAGAGCCTCGCGCTGAAAATCTAGACGGCTATAGTTAGGTGCAATGCGGTCGGCTAGGGCCAGGAGTTCATCGTCTAGCTCAGATAGGTTATGGGGCAGCTCCTGGGCACCATAGTCATAGTCAATATCTTCGAGATAGGCCGCCAGCAGCTTCTCTGCATTACAGCTTTCTAAGCGGGCGGAGTTCTCTTCAGACCCGGCGGGCATATACCCTTCGGCAATGCGCTCAATAAAGCGATCGCTATAGCGACCTTTGGCAGCATCCCAAAGATCATTGCCACTCCAACCGTCAGCGGTAAGGGTGCTGGTCAACCCTCGCAGGGTGTTGGCGGCGTACTGTATCTGCTCAGGCAATGTGTTGACCTGATCCACAGGTACTTTATTGGCAGCGGAGATGCCAAGTCCAGTTTCACCATCCATTAAACGGGGGGATTGGTGCACTGAGTAGAGACCCGCCAAAATTGGCTTATGGATCCCGGCTCTTTCAGCCTCTAGAAGGTAGTAGTAGTTGCGCTGGTCGGGTACGAGTTCTGCCATGGTTAGCTGGGCTAAAACGTTTTACCTTGACGGGGACAAATGCCTGATTATAGGACGTCTGTGTTCATAGGACCTGCGATCTCTATGAATCATTGCCAGGAGATGGCATCTAACGTATATCAGTTTTGTGATATCTGGGGAATTCCTTAATTAAACTCTAGTGCTTGTCTGGCACTATGACTTTGGGCCAGAGCCCCATAGAAGACTTTGGGCCAGAGTCCCACAAAAACAGAGACGCGCAAGCATGGTAGAAAATCGGTTACAGCCCCTGGCAACACCGCTCGGGCGTCAGGCCTTGGCTCAGATTCGGTTAGTGGCCACGGATATGGACGGAACCCTGACGCAGAATGGTGGGTTTAATGACGCCTTGCTAGTGATTTTAGAAAAGCTCAGGCAGTCCGGTATGTCGGTGTTGATTACCACCGGCCGTTCGGCGGGCTGGGTCAGTGGGCTACTGCACTATTTGCCGGTGGGGCTTGCGATCGCAGAAAACGGTGGCCTCTACTTCACCAAAACCAACCCCTACCCCACATTCTTGCAACCCCTGGCCGATAACCATAGACAGTTGCTGTTACAACAGTTTGAGCGACTGCGTCAAAAATATCCCCAACTCAAGGAATCTAGCGACAATGCCTTTCGGCTGACCGACTGGACCTTTGAGGTCACCGGGCTGAGTCTAGACGACCTGCAATGGATGACCGACAGTTGCCATGACAACGGTTGGGGCTTTACCTACAGCACGGTGCAATGTCACATCAAGCCCCTGCCCCAGGACAAAGCCAGCGGCCTTACCCAGGTGGTGGCCCAGCAGTTTCCCGGTTTGACGCATCCCCAGGTGCTCACCGTGGGTGACAGCCCCAATGACGAAAGCATGTTTGACCCAGCCCAGTTTCCCCATTCGGTGGGGGTGGCCAATGTGCGCCACTACCTGGCTGCCCTGGCCCACCACCCGACCGTTATCACCCAAGCCGATGAAGGTAAGGGGT
>CALBPH010000585.1 GCA_937899365.1 uncultured Leptolyngbya sp. | reverse complement strand
AACTGATCGGTTCATCCTCTAAATCAGCAACGGTCTACATCTGGCAGGTTAGTGTTCTGGATGCCCAGACTGAGCAAGCCTATACCCCAATAGCACGCCGCTTAAGCTACATACCAAATCTAGCGAATCTAGGGTGCGATAGGGGGATAGACCCTGAACACTTTCCTCGGCCGTCATGGCCAGACCAAATAGAACTGGGAAAATGGGCAAGGAGCGAATGCCCTTAAAGTGGCGTCTGTTTGAGACTCGATGACCTAAATAGCTAGCGGTGGCATAGAGCACCACATGGCCAATTTTGTCGTAATAGGGAATTTTTGCCAGTAAGTTTAGGGGTAAGTTGTTGGTATAGGCTCCCCACAAGATAAGTAAAAATAAAGCGCCATAACCGATGGCCAGAGCGGTAATACTGCGTCGAGATTGGTTAAGTTTAGATGACGTTTTCATAGAAAACTAGGTGACCATATCCGGTTTTGATTATGGCGATCTACAGTGGGTAGTGTCTCCATATCGGATACACCAACTGAATTTGGTATGAGCCATGGGCAATCAGTTTAAGCAGCGGCTATGGCTAGGGGCAATTGCCCTGGTGGTCGGAGTATTAGTACTTTATGGAGTCTCCTCCGAGGCCCAGCTCGAGCAACTGACGGTGGATGGCGTTCGGTTGCGATCGCACCTAACCCAACTTGCCACCGAACGCTATGCTGACCTCTCCCTGGCCCGCACCCGTGCTTATCTCACCCAGCAGCTGCAAGACTACGGCTATGAACCCTCTGCCCAAGCCTTTGGCACGGGCGACAGTGCGGGCACCAACTTGAGTGTGGTGCGTATGGGTACCCGAGACCCTGGTCACACAATTTTGGTAGGTGCCCATTACGACTCGGTGGTGGGTTCTCCAGGGGCCGATGACAATGCCAGTGCCGTTGCCGCTGCCCTCGAAATTGCCCGCCTTTTTGCCCATTACCCCACCGATAAAACCCTAGAGGTGGTGTTCTTTGACCAAGAAGAACTTCAGCCAGAAGGCGCTGGGCTGCTGGGAAGTAACGCATTTGTTGGTGAGGCTGACAACCTAGATGGCTTAGAAAGCGCAGTGATTTTAGAAATGCTGGGCTATGCCTGCTATGAGCCTGGCTGTCAGAGCTATCCAGCCGGTCTGGAACAGCAGAACTTTCCTAGCCAGGGAGACTTTATTGGGGTGATTGGCGATGCAGAACATCCAGATTTGTTAGCTGTCTTTGAAACTGCTGAGGGTGAACCAGCTCCAGACAGACCGCTGCGGGCGGTGACACTACCCGTCCCCGTTGGGGCCTTGCCGTTTATGCCCGACTTATTTCGCAGTGACCATGTGCCTTTTTGGTTAAAAGGGGTGGGAGCCGTAATGGTCACTGATACCGCCAACTTTCGTAACCCTAACTACCATCGCAGCAGCGATACGCTGGAGAGCTTAGAGTTAGACTTTTTGAACCAAACCACTCAATACGTGGTGGATCGCCTGGAGAGATTATTGACAGTGAGCTGAGGATAATGTGTCTGACTGATCAGTTGTGTCTCAATTATGTCCAGGTGAAAAAGTCTGGGACGCTGTTGGCTCGCCTTCTTCTTGACTTGACTGGGGTGTGAGGGTGGACAAAGTGGTGGTGGAAGACGATGGCTGTGGTTCTACTTCAAGCTGTAGGGACGCCGAGGATGTTTCGGTTACAGAAGGGCCGTCTGCCCTGGCGGTGCTCACTTTCTCTGGGCTCACGTCTTCGGCGGGTGTGGTCGCACCTACAGCAGTATATGTGCTCTCATAGTTGGGGTATTGGCTCTCTGAAAAACTGTCACTAGCTGCACCCAAGGGGGCTGGAGCATCCGCTGCTGGTGCTTCTGTCTGGAGGTCGTCTGCTGGGCTGGGGGGGACTTGAGCCGGGGGAAGTAACAAAAGCCGTTTTTTGGCGTTTGCCACCGGTTGCATTAAGTCGGCGATCCGATCTTCTAGCCAGATGAGCCCAGCGCCGAGGGCCTCGGCTAGGGTGCTAATGAGGCGGTAGAGGGCAACACTGCTGATGAGTAACCCGCTGGGAAGCTGATTGCCCAGGAGTGCGATCGCAACTGCCTCAAATACGCCAATCCCCCCTGGGGCTCCAGGTACCACCAGCCCCATCAGCCAGGCAATACTAAAGGCTCCCATCACTGGAAAAATCTGACCCGGTTGTAAGGTGTGCAGCGCGAAAATGGTGATCAAGAACCCCAGACCCCGCAGAGCTACGAACCCCAACTCGCCTAAGAGTGAACGCCAGGGATAGGTCTGTAATCGTAGGGTGCTGGTAATGACCGTTAGCCCTTGGGCCTTGGCCTTGGCTTTGCCCAATTTTTGTAGTAACGGGTTTAGAAACCGTGGTTGAATAGCCACCAACATGGCCATCAGCGCTCCCAGCGACACAACCAGCAGCCGCCAGTCGCTGGCCACCGTAAAGCTAAAGCAAATGGCTGCTAGCCCCAGGGCGGCGGCCGCCATCAGCAAGGGTTCTAGCAATACGCCAACGATGGCGGCGCCGGTGGATGAGCCCGTTGACTGAAGCGCCCGCACCCGACCATAAAAATGCCAGACGTTTCCGGGTAGGTACTTAGCAATATTGGTTTGCAGGTAGACCACCGTAGACCAGCGACCATCGCGGGGCTGTCCGATGGTTTTCAATATCAGGTGCCACACCCATCCTGACCAAATGTGAGCGATTAGCGTTATGCCCAAGGCGATGGTTAGCAGGGGGAGGGTGGCACTGGTGATTTCCAGGCTTCTGACCTCTTGCCAGTGGTCCTTTAGGGTTTTGGCCAGAAAGAATAGAATGCCGCCAAATAAAAACCAGCGAAGGATGCGTTTAACCATGGATGGGGAAAACCAGCGCATAAAACGGTGGTGTGAAACGAAAGATCAGTGGTAACGAGTATATAACCGCGTTCACGTTAAAAACTGTAGGGTATGTAAACCAGACTTTAAATTTCAATGGGTATGGGGCGCAGACCATGACCCACGGTAGCCGTTATTGGGGCGTTTTCTGGGGCTCATAACCTTTCATAATCCGTCCACAGCATCGATATTGCCCATGGTAAGTCTGGCTGACAGGATCGCTAAGGTCCACAATCGAGTCAATGCCAATGCCGTTGCGCCCCTGGTCCTTGCCTGAGCTGTGGATATATCGCCCGTTCTCCAGGTGTAGGGCCACGTGGGTGGTGCGTTCCGGTGAACCAAAAAAGATCAGATCCCCCGGCTGTAGATCGTCTTGAGTCATGGTGTCAGTAAAGGCTTCTTGCTGGTATGAATCTCGGGGCAAGGGCACCCCCACCGAGGCAAAAGCCGCCTGCACTAGGCCAGAGCAATCATAGTTAGGGGCGACAGTGCCCCCCCACAAATATTCATTGGGGACAGCCATGGCTGCTTGGGCAAAGGCTATGGCCCCAGGGATGGCCTGCTCTATGGCCTGTCGAGTGATGGTGGGTGACTGGTAGGGGGCTGCCGTCGGGATGAGGGCAGCAAGGTCATTTAGCGGCAGCCAGCAGGGATAGTCATCGGCACATAGCCTCACCTGTACGCCAGCGGGGGAAACGGCTGTGATTTTGAGCTGTAGGTCCTTGGCTGCCTGGGTGACGAGACCGGGCTGCCCGAGAGTTTTGTAGAGATTGAGGTTGCGATCGCACCGATACTCGGCCTGAGGGGTTTCCTGCCAGCGGCGTTTCAACTCGTCCAATTGCACCACGCGTTTACTCCCTTTTCCTTTCGCATCAACATTAATCAGGTTCTAATTCTAGATGTTGTAGGGGCGTTTCATTAGATGTAGGGGCGTTCCATGGAACGCCCCTACATCTAGAATCTGCATATTTTACGGCGCTGATTTAGCCTGCCAATTTAACGAATGAGCCATTACGTCAGACAATAAAAATATATTCTGTTGCATTCGCTACCATTTGCTAGCTGTCCCCATCCGTTAACCATCGTTATGAGTCTGACCGTATCCCGACCCAAGATTAATGACGCCTTTCGCGTCTCCCTCCAAGCGTTAGATATTCCCGAGCGTCTATTACTGGGTCCTGGCCCGTCCAACTCCAATCCTGACGTTGTCGCCGCCATGAATCGTCAGCCCATTGGCCACCTGGACCCGGCTTACCTCTACTTGATGGATGAAGTGCAATCTATGATGCGCTATGTCTGGCAAACCGAGAACCCCATGACGCTGCCGATTAGCGGCACCGGGTCGGCTGCCATGGAAGCCACCCTGGCCAATGCTGTTGAGCCTGGGGATGTGGTCTTAGTCGGCATTAACGGATACTTTGGCAACCGCCTGGTGGACATGGCCGGACGCTACCGGGCCGATGTGCGTAGCATCAGCAAGCCCTGGGGTGAGGTGTTTAACCTAGCCGAACTACGCGCCGCCCTAGAAGCGCATCGTCCCGCTATCCTGGCCCTGGTCCATGCCGAAACCTCCACCGGCGCGCGCCAGCCCTTAGAGGGCGTTGGGGACCTGTGCCGTGAGTTCGACTGTCTGCTGCTGATCGATACCGTGACTAGCATGGGCGGGGTGCCGATTTTCCTAGATGAATGGAAAGTGGACATGGCCTACAGCTGTAGCCAGAAAGGGCTGAGCTGCCCGCCTGGAAGCTCTCCGTTTACCATGAGCGAACGTGCCCTACAAAAGTTGGACAAGCGCCAAACCAAAGTGGCTAACTGGTATCTGGATATTTCCCTGTAACGCAACTACTGGGGTAAAGGCCGCACCTATCACCACACGGCACCGGTCAAC
>CALBPH010000584.1 GCA_937899365.1 uncultured Leptolyngbya sp. | reverse complement strand
GGTCAGAAACTGCCAGTCGGGATAAGCTTGCAGTGCTTTTTCGTAAGGAATTTGAGCTAACCCCAGCCCCCCAAAGGTAAGCAAAACCGTTCGCTCGTTTGGAGCGGTTAGACCATAGCGGTCACGGAGGGCAGTGGCGGTCAGTTTAGGCGTACCACCGGTAAGCCCTACGTCGGTAATGTTAGCAAACGCAACCATGGGCTCATGGATGGGAAGGCGGAACATGCGATCGCAATCCCCAAAACACTCAGCAATCCAATCGGCAATCACCTCAAACTCACTGCCCCACGGGCGATAGATAAAATCCCAGCCAAAATTACTCATCATCCAACAGGGGATATCAACCGCCTTAGCCAGCTGAGTCACCAGGGGTGGAATATCAGCCAAGATCAGATCCACACCCGTACGTTGAAGAAACTCGATTTCCGGTGCCAAAATTTCATCTTGGTGATCGCGAATCCACGTCAGTTTCTCTAAGGTCGCCGACTTGTCCATGGTCAGGCTATCGCTCTGCAACACGCCAATATCAAAACTGACAGCACGGTAGCTCACCCGTTCCGTTGGCAGATACGATTGCAGTAACCATTGAGGTGCCGTCGTTGCCACAATAATGTGCAAATCAGGGCAGCACTGTAGCAACGTTGCCGCCACAGATGCCGCCCGAGTAGCATGGCCAAAACCATGGTTCGTAATCGCCAAATAAAGCTTAGGCATAGAAAATGACAGTCGGCCAACGCATCCCAACGTAACCTGACAAAATACCCTTTTTACTCTGACAGCTGAACTTGTTCACAAAAAAATCGTGGAATAGCTTAGGCCACTCCACGATTTCTAGAACTTTCAAAGATTAAACGTGTGCCGTCCTAAAGCCAGCCGGTGTCAACACAACCGGCACTAGCTTACAGAACAGGAACAAACTTTTCCTTCTCAGGAACTGTGGTGTATTCCGCAATAATCTGACGGAACTCGTCACCATCAAGGGTCTCTTTCTCAATGAGAATATCCACCACTCGGTCAACGGCCACACGGTTGTCCTCAACCATACGCTTAGCATCGTCGTAGCAACGCTCAACAATGGAGCGAACCTGCTCATCAATGCGCTGAGAGACCGACTCGGAATACTCCGAGCGACCGCCCCAACTACCGCCGAGGAAGACTTCACCCTGAGGATTTTCTAGGGCTAGGGCACCCAGCTCAGAGGACATACCAAAGCGAGTCACCATTTGACGCGCCATGGAGGTTACCTGCTGCAGGTCGTTACCTGCACCAGTAGTCATTTCCGCATCACCAAAGATAATATCTTCAGCCGCACGACCGCCTAGGGCACCGGTAATTCGTGCCAAAAGCTGGGAGCGAGAAATGAGCATCTGATCTTCACTTGGCGTAAACCAGGTTAGACCTTGGGCCTGACCACGGGGAATCAGAGTTACTTTCTGAACCGGGTCATGGGCTTTGACCAACGTACCAATCAGGGCATGACCCACTTCGTGATAGGCAATCAAACGCTTGCTCTTACCGTCCACCAAGGGAGTACCTTCCATACCGGCAATGACACGGTCTACCGCATCATCGATTTCCCGCATGGTGATGGCCTCTTTACGGCGACGGGCAGTCAGAATAGCGTCCTCATTTAGCTAGTTAGCCAAATCGGCACCGGTAAAACCAGGGGTACGACGTGCGATCGCATCTAAAGAAATTTCATCCGCCAGCTTCTTATTGCGGGCATGAACTTCCAGAACCGCAATCCGACCTTTAACATCGGGCGGATCAACCGATACCTGACGGTCAAAACGACCGGGGCGCAACAGAGCGGAGTCAAGAACATCCACACGGTTAGTCGCTGCAATCACAATGATGCCGCTGTTGCCTTCAAAACCATCCATCTCGGTAAGCATCTGGTTAAGCGTTTGCTCACGCTCATCGTTGCCACCACCGATACCGGATCCACGGGAGCGACCCACGGCGTCAATCTCATCAATAAAGATGATGCAAGGCGCGTTTTCTTTGGCCTTCTTAAATAGGTCACGTACTCGAGACGCACCAACACCGACAAACATCTCAACAAATTCAGAACCAGAGATGCTGAAGAAGGGCACACCGGCTTCACCAGCAATCGCCTTAGCGAGAAGGGTTTTACCGGTTCCAGGAGGACCCACTAGCAAAACACCCTTAGGAATACGCGCACCTACAGCGGTGAAACGCTCAGGCTTCTTAAGGAAAGTAACAACTTCCTCAAGTTCCTCTTTCGCTTCATCAATACCGGCCACATCATCAAACATGATGCCGGTCTTAGCTTCCATCATGAAACGAGCTTTGGACTTGCCAAAGTTCATTGCTTGGCCAGGGCCACCACCGACACCGCCATTGGAGCGACGGAACAAGAAAAACAAACCCGCAATCAGTAGAAACGGAAACAGCAGGTTACCTAAAATGCCAACCAAAGCACCATCGTTACGAGGTGGGTGGGAATCTAGGCTAATGTCTGAATCGCGCAGACGCTCAACTAGTTCAGGAGCACTGCCAGGAAGATCAACACGCCAGCGCATGACACGGTTGTCTAGCTGTGGATCAACCGCTTCAATAACGGCTGTGCGACCGCCGTCATAGAGATCAACCGCCGTCACCCGACCAGAATCTAAATAATCTAAAAACCGGCCGTAGGTCATACGGGTACTGGCCGTATTACGACTCATATTTGCGGGGTCTCCGCCCATGGACCCTTGCCAGAAGAAAAACCCAATTAACAGGGCTGGCAACGTCCAGAGCAGAATGACTCTCCAAGAAAGCTTCATATCTCGGTGGCCTCGTTGTAATTATTAGTCCTAACTGCCGCTGCCTATGGATGGCAAAGCACATCCTAAAAACAGATTTTCAAACATGTGTGCTGAACGAAAAGTCCAAAAATAAATAGATTTTTTCTAGATCAGACACGTTCTAATGGCTACATTGTTTACTAAATGTAACGTAAATTCTCAGATACAAGCAATCCGTTACGAACTCAAACATAAATATATGTCAGAGATATGTGTCAAAAGGGGGTCAGCGACCTAGTGCGATCGCACCTTCCAACCGCCCCTGATCAAACCCACGCTGGTGCAAAATCAGCCAAGACTCCACTAGATCCGGTCCCTGCATATCCCCCATCAGTGCTGCCCGCAGTGAGCGCATAATCAGACCTTTTTTAACGCCCAATGCCTTAGTAACCTGGTTAATCAGGCTTTTAGCATCGCTGATTTCGTTGAGGCCATCATGGGTTTGCAACGCATCTAAAACCGCCTGCATAGCATCGGCCACACCCTCTTTCTTAAGCTGCTCAGCCGCAGCATCAGCAAAATCCAAGGTTGGGGTAAAGAAAAAGCGACCCAGCTCTACACAGTCTTTGAGACGAGTCAGACTAGGACCTGCCAAGGCAGACAGCTTAAGTAACCAATCTCGATCGGTCTCCAGGTCAAATTCATACCCCGCACCGTTTAAGTAAGGGGCAATGAGCGGCAGCAGATCGTCCGGCGATTTTTCATGCAGATACTGACTGTTAATCCAATCCAGCTTATCCCAGTCAAATTTGGCCCCAGCCTTATTCACCCGATCAAAGCTAAATAGCTTTGCCGCCTCATCCAGGGTAAAGATCTCTTGGGCCTCAGGCGCTGACCAGCCCAGCAGCGTCATGTAGTTTGCCAAAGCCTCGGGGGTAAAGCCCATGGTCTGGAAATCTGAAATAGATGTAACCCCATCGCGCTTAGAAAGCTTGGCACCCTTCTCATTTAAGATCAGCGGCGTATGGGCAAACTGAGGCACGGGCATCCCCATGGCTTCATAGAGCAATATTTGCTTGGGGGTATTACCCACATGATCTTCACCGCGAATGACATGGGTGATACCCATATCAGCATCATCTATCACCACCACAAAGTTATAGAGAGGCTGGCCAATGTCTGTGCTCGATGAGGCACGGGCAATCACCATGTCGCCGCCCAAATCTCTCCCTTTCCAATGGACGGGTCCTCGCACCATGTCATTCCAGGTGATTTCACGCTCATCATCAATTTTGAAGCGAATCACCGCCTGCCGACCTTCCGCCTCAAAAGCAGCGATCTGCTCAGCCGTCAGATCACGATGCTGATTGTTATAGCGTGGGGCTTCGCTACGGGCCTTTTGCCTTTCCCGCATCTCCGTCAGCTCGTCAGGCGTTTCATAGGCGCGATAGGCCAGACCCTGGTCTAAAAGTTCCTGGATTTTAGGCTGGTATAGCCCCATGCGCTGGGTCTGGTAAACGGGCTCTTCATCCCAGTTCATCCCTAACCATCGCAGACCATCCATGATGTTCTGCGTATATTCAGGCTTGGAACGCTCCAGGTCTGTATCCTCAACCCGCAGAATAAACGTGCCGCCCTGGGCACGGGCAAAGAGCCAGTTGAAAACAGCAGTTCTAGCTGTACCAATGTGGAGATTGCCAGTGGGACTCGGAGCAATCCGAACGCGAACAGACATGGTAATGGTGTCGAAAACGAAACGTCTAGGTCTATCAGCGTACTATATGGCCGACGAGGCAATTGGCAGATGAACAACACCCTGTTCTCTAATCAAGTACGGACAGGTACGGAGTTTTCTACCCCATAGCAACTGGTCTTCGCGCCACACTAAATGTGTGCAATATGTACCTGGGTAACAACGGATGAGAAAACAAGACCAGGCACTATCATTTTTAGCCAGGGACCAACGCCCCTATGATTGTTCTGCCTATCGTCCTAGTTATATTTGTGATAC
>CALBPH010000583.1 GCA_937899365.1 uncultured Leptolyngbya sp. | reverse complement strand
GTGGATTTATTCGGGGTGGGAATAATGCGGCTGTCCCCTATGTGATTACGCCTCGTAATACTTGGGTGGGTGAACCGCCGGATCGGGTACGTTGGAATGGGGTGGCGGGGGCTAGTGGCTATACTGTTCGGTTATGGCATTGGGTTTATGGGCGTAATTCTCCTAGTTTGGTGCTTTGGGAAACTGTGGTTGATGCGGCTGATGGGAATGAAATCGCGTTTCCTGATATCTCTCTGGAGCTGGGGGATTATTATTCGTTTGAGGTGATTACGGAGGATGGGGTGTCGTCTAATTTGGATGAGGGGGCTTATTATGCTGGGTTTCAATTGCTGGCATCAGAGGATTATGGGCTGTTGCGATCGCACCTTACTCAAGTCAATACTGACAATGCCAACAATCCAATAGAAGATGCGGCCCTTGCCCAGGCTGGCGTCTATTTTTTAGATGAACTGTATGCTGACGCGCTACGAGTCTTGGAACCGTTGGTCTTGAGCCCAGCGGCCTCGGATTTGGTCTATATCGCCTTGGGTGATATCTATAACGAAACGGGTCTAAATCAGCTGTCTTTGCGGGCCTATGACCAAGCGCTGAAAATTGCCACCAGCAATGGTGACCGCCTTAGCGAAGCGACCATTCGGGTTAAATTAGCTGATGTTTATGGTGGCTTAAACGACGTTGACCAGGCTCAAGAATTGTTGGTTGAGGCCCGACAGCTCTATGTTCAGCTGGGAGAGTCGTTAGAGGTGGCCATATTAGATCGGCGGCTTAGGGCGTTATCTGCTCTGTAGTTTTTTGTTGATATTATTTACCCTTAGTAAGACCACAGCTGCGGAATCACCTGATTTATCACCTGCCGCACTGTCTGATTGACCGTCCGTGCTGCTTGAATGTGGGGCTCATCTGGCACAATGGGGGTAATGTCTGCCGCTGTGCCCGTTCCCAGCAAGCTCACGACTCGATTTGCGGCCTCTAGTCCAGTTACATAGGCTTTTTCTTGGGACCAGGAGCCGTGGCGGGTGACAATCCAATCACCACTCATAAACACATTTTTCAGACTTGTTGTCCCAGGTAGCAAATAGCGGTAGCTGCCGGGGGCAAAGTGGGTCACACCCTGGGAGATCCTCACCACGGCTTGGTCCACCACCTGGGCGTCGCCAAATGCAGGGATTCAGCCTGCTAGATCTTTTTGGGGCAGGGTAACAACCTGCTCATCTCCTAGGGGCAACAGCTGGTTGGCGTGGTAGTAGTCCACCTCGATTACTCTACCGGGTTCATCCTTATATTCATCCTGAAGCGCATTCAAGTCAAAAAACGTCCAGCCTGTTGTCTGATGAAAACCAAAGCAGGCATTGGACGGCAACGGTACCTCAACTTTGCGGTCAAACCACAGCCGCGTTGCCAGCACATCTATCCCACCCAGATTTTGTAAATCTCTAAACTCAGTGCGGTTGCGTAAAGCCTCACTCCCCGCCACAATCTTTTTCATGCCGGTAATGCCCACCGAAAAAATGACGGCATCGGCGGCAAATGTTTCATCGTCTCCCACGCCCGAGCACACCACTCCGGTGACGCAGTTGTCTTCTACCTGCACATCACTCACTCGCTTATTGGCCAGCACCTTGCCCCCCAGCGCTTCAATCCGTTCCACCCAAGGGCGAAAGATCATCTCCCCCACGGTGCCCCGACACCAGCGCACGTCAAAGTCAGGCTGGTGGGCCAAAATAAAGTAGTACAGCATCCCGATGGCGGCCGCCGCTGAACACTGCTCACCAGGGGCAAACAGCCCCACCAATAGCATCGGTTCAAAGGCATCTCTGTATAGCCATTCCGAGACGCCATATTGCTTAAACAGCTCCCGAGCACTCATGCCGTCATAGCGTTTCCAGGCATCGTCAGAGTTGTCAAAGTCCACCACCGCATAGAGCAGCGGTAGGGCCGATAGCCGCTCCGCCAGGGGCAGACGCTTAAACTGGGTGTAAATAAAGGTGCCCATGGGGCTAGGCAGATAGGGCATCGCCTGAAATAAGGGCGACTCCACCTCCAGACCCGCTGGCGAATACTGGGATGAGCGGGTGTAGGGGGTAAAGGGCTGAATGCCTAACTCATCCACCAGGGAAAAAATATTGTTGTAGGGATACCAAAAGCCGTGGATGCCGGCCTCAACGGAACGGCCACCGGGGGTTTTCCAGCCAGCTACCAAACCGCCTGGCTGCGGTCCTGCCTCCAGCAGCGTCACCTCATAACCTTGCTTGGCTAACTGATACGTGGCCCCGAGTCCGGCCCAGCCTGCACCGACAACAATTACTTTTTTCTGGGGGGCGGTTGGGCTCATGGGGGTGCTCTCTGGTTTAGATGGATGCGGATAATAGCTCCGGATAATCTATATAGTTCTTTAATATATAACCCTAATTGGTACTGCCAATGGCTGCCCCATGCCCCTCTTTGGAAAATAGGGGAGGGAGCGTATTATGTTGTCAAAAATTTCAGAACAGCGGATGCATGTTGTTCGATGGGTCTTGGTGATCGGCTGGGGACTATTGATTTTTTCCTTATTTTATGATCCGATCTCCCATGGGCTAACGGACCCGGCCAATGGCTGGAGTCTTCTGAGGGACCAGACTTTACTTATGGATCAAGACCCAGGTCGCTGTGTCCAGGTCCAGGGTGAATGTGTCCCCCTAGAGCCCTATGCCATTGGGGCTCGGATCTTTTGGGGCATGGTGGTGCCGTGTGGCATTTTTATTGTTTTTGTGTTTGGCCATGAAACCTGGCGACGTATCTGTCCTCTATACTTCTTTTCCCAGATTCCACGGGCCTTAGGCATCCCCCCTCGCTCGTCGATTAAAGCTTTCCCATGGCTAGAGCGCAATCACTTTTACTTGCAGTTTGGTCTATTCTTTTTGGGGCTAAATGGACGCATTCTGTTGGTAAATTCTGTTCGGCCTATTTTGGGTACGTTTTTGGTGCTTACCCTGCTTAGCTCAGCCGGGGTGGTGTGGTTACTGGGGGGTCGCAGCTGGAGCCATTATGTGTGCCCATAAGGCATGGTGAAAACGGAGTTTACGGGGCCCCGTGGGCTGTTAGGTAGTCAGGCCAATACGTCTGGTCCGAAGAGTTTAAACCAGTCTATGTGCCGCACATCAGATGCTGTCTGTAATGAGAAGAGTGCCTGCATCTCTTGCAAAACGTCCTGTATGGATATTGATAGTGAGAAGGCCTACTGGGACTATCTTCAGAAGCCGGGACGCCGCCTGGTGCAGTATGGCTATTTGGGGCTGGTGATGGGCTACTTTCTGTACTATTGGTTCTATGCGGGTAATTTTGATTATTACTTTTCTGGCGTTTGGAGCCATGAGTCTGCCACGTTAGAGAACTTGTGGAAGCCTGGGTTGTATTGGTTTGGGTCGGCTGTGCCGATACCTAAGCTGGTGGCGTCTCCGCTGGTGTTGGCAGGGTTTGCGATCGCAACCTTTTATTTCGGCATCCAGCTAGAAAAACGCTACCGGGGTTTCCTTAAGCAAGACTCTCCCCACCTGGGTCCAGAACAAAGCCAGCATCGACTCTTCTCTATTTGTACCTTTCTGGCGTTCAACATTTTCTTTATCTACGGCGGTCGTCCCGAGATCAACAATTGGCCCCTAGCCTTACAGTTTGGCTTTCAGGCAACCATCGCCTGTCTGAGCGCCATATGGCTCTATAGAACCTGGAAGCGTAGCCCCGAGCAGTACCTGCGGGAGAGCTTAGCTGACAAATTAAAACGACAGCTGGCAAAACTACCTGCAGAGTTGTTAACGCCCTTGGTCAGCTGCTCCATCGATCAGCTTAGTGCCGATGAAATTTACGTCCTGGCAAAAACCTTGCCCCATACAGCCCAGTATGATCGCAAGAAGCTCTATAAAGGGGTACTCCAAGAGACCCTAGACACGGAGCAGGTTAATTCGTCCAACAGTCTCATGCGGCTGCATTACTTGCAACAGCAGCTAGAGATTACGCCTCAACAGCATTATGAGTTACTGGCAGAGCTTAATGCTGCCACGGTCCTACAGCAGCCCATCCATCCGATTGCGCCGCCTTTACCCCGTACGCTGTTGAGGCAGGGGTCCACCCATCAGCGAACGATTATGCGTGGAGAGAAAGAGTTCTGACGTTCTCTTAAGTTTTTTTCTCATTCCTGTAGATCTACCACTTATTACCATGTTAAAAGTCAAGGTCATCAACCAATCTACTAATGAATTTTATGAAAGTTGTTTGGAGCCGAAACAAACGGATGCTCTGGAATGCTTAATTGGGCGGCATCCTAGCTGCGATCTGGTGTTGGATGGTCCAACGGTTAGTCGGGTCCATGGACGTATCTTGTTTCAGGGGCAACGCTGTTACTTTTCTGACTTAGGTAGCACCGATGGTTCTCGTCTTAATAATGAAACGGTGGCTGTCACCCAGTCCTATGCCCTAGCCACTGATGATGTTATTCGACTAGGGGAGTTTGCCTTGTTGGTTGAGTCGATTGAGCAAATGCCCCAGACACAGCCGACTATTACGGCCCCATCTACAGACACCATAACCCTGCGGTGTGTCCAAATCATCCAAGAGACTAGCGATGTTAAAACCTTTCGCTTTCGGGCAGAGCCGGCCAGGTTGTTTGATTATAAGCCGGGGCAGTTTATCACCCTCAAGCTCAACATTGATGGGAAACCGATCAATCGTTCCTATTCAATTTCGTCTAGCCCCTCTCGCCCCCACATGCTAGAGATCACGGTCAAGCGTGTGCCCGCTGCCCAGGAGGGTATGGCCCCTGGATTAGTCTCTAACTGGCTGCACGATCATCTTACGGTGGGCAATACGGTCGATAGTCAAGGTCCGTTTGGTCACTTTAACTGTATCGACCATCCGGCAGATAAGTATTTATTGGTGTCAGCAGGCAGTGGCATCACCCCCATGATGTCCATGGCTCAATGGCTATGGGACACTGGCTCCACATCTAAGATTGTCTTTATCCACAGTGCCCGCACCCCAGCAGATATTATTTGTCGGCAGCGGCTGGAGTTAATGGCCCGTCAAAATCCTAATCTAGAGCTGGCTTGGACCCTTACCCGTCCCACCACAGGTGTCCCCTGGAGCGGCTATCGTGGCCGTTTGGGAGAGATTTTGCTAAAGGCAATTGTGCCAGACTTTGAGTGTTTCACCACCTTTGTCTGTGGTCCCCAAGGGTTTATGGATAGTACAAAATCTCTGTTCGAGGGTCTAGACTTTCCAATGAAAAATTATTTTGAGGAGAGTTTTGGCGGGGCTAAAGGGCCTAAGAAATCGGCACCTAAGGCTGCCCCTATGTTAGAGGTAGAGGCCGCGCCAGTGGTCATCGCCACCCAGGAAGCAGACCAATCAGCTGAGCCAGTGGTCGTCTTTGCTAAGTCGAATAAGGAGGTGAGCTGCGATGGAGACGACTGTCTGCTGGACGTGGCTGAACAGGTGGGAATTGAGATGGCTAGCGGCTGTCGCATGGGCAGCTGCGGGGTGTGTAAGCATCAGCTCATAGAGGGCAGTGTGACCTATGATGACGAGCCGGGTGGCCTGTCTGAGAGCGATCGAGACAATGGTCAGGTATTGGTATGTGTAGCCCGCCCTGTTGGTCGAGTGGTACTATCCGCCTGAAAGCGCGACAACGTCTTAAAATGAGCCGCTTGCCATCGCCATCAATGTCTAAGCCATTACTCCAAGTACAATGAATAGACCTCTGTTATGAGTATACTCATCTCAAGAAAGAGGTGTCGAAAGGCTCTTGAGATAAAGTAAGGGATAAGGATTTTATAAGATCCAGAATTAATGCTGGAGAGACGTTGCATGCAACGTCTGTACCTCCAATGCTGGAGTCTAATTAATTTTGTTTTCTAAGTAGGTCTTGCGGATAGTGCAGGAGTGACTTGGCTCGTTTGGACAGAAAATGAACGCTCATAGTTCCCAGCCCTGTAACCGGTTTCTGATAGGCCTTTGTATAAAAGATGACACCTATTAGCGGCAATACCCATGCCCTTGAAATGCTATAAAACTGGGCGTTGCTGATCCTCGGGGTAATTTTATCTGCAAAATACGGTCCTACCCCACATCTAACCGCTTGGTTCAGCCTCTAAATCAGCAACGGCTAAAGCTAAAACCCATACTACTCCAGATAGTCTGGAAAATTTCAGAGCAAGCTTGCCAGAAATCTCATCAGAAAGCAGCTTACCCATCCAAAACTTCACAAGAAACATCTGTCATCAGCACTGGCACAGCGTAAATAGCAATAGACGTACCCACAAAAATCGAACGTGTGGACTTTATTGGATAATCGCTAGACACAAAATCTTATTTCGGACAGGCCTCTCTTTTAATCGGGCTTTATTTATTTTTCTTTGACATCTGTAGTGAGATTTTTTAGTTCCCATAGTTTTTCTCTTATATCGACAAACCGGCAATATGGTACAGAATATACAAACCCCACCCAATGACATCCGCCCTAAACCACTAGATATCCAAAAGCCTATTCCCGATTTACTCCATCAGCTCCATGGGGCTGAACCCAACACCAATGTTCTGGTAGATTTTGACGAAACATTATTGTTACGCAATTCCACAGAGGAATATCTAGACACGCTACACCCCAAGGCTGTCGGCGTCGTTTTTCTTAGCGGACTAGACTTTTTAAAGCCTTGGAATTGGCTACCGGGTCAGCTACGGGGCGAAATCTCTCGGGACTGGGTCCGTGTCCTACTGGCAACCATTTTATTTCCATGGACGTTGTTGATTTGGCCCTGGCAAGCTAAAAAAGTGGCCCAGACTCAGCAAAATCAAATATTGGTACTGGCCCTGAGCAGCAATCCTAATTTAAATGTTCTAGTTGCGACTGATTGCTTCCGCCCCATTGTGGCTCCAATTTTGCGTCATATAGATATAGCATCCACAGAACTTCATGCCTGTCGACTGTGGCTAGGTATTGTTGATCGCCTAGCGGGCAAGTTTAATCGCTTAAATAAAACCCTGGGGGCTGACACGGTGGCTAATGCCATCGTTATCACGGATTCTCGTAATGATATAGAGCTACTTCAAGCGACCCAGCAGCCGTTTTTGATCCAATGGCCCCAGGCTCAATATATTCAGGCTATGACCGCAACCTATGCGCCCTTGCTTTATACGAGCAGGTTTAAGCATAGTCCCCTTTACTTGCTACACGGCATCTTGATGGATCAGTGGCTCATGTTAGTGCTGGCCTTGAGCTGGATTGCCCCAAGGCCGGTTTTACATGCGCTTGGATTATTTTTCCTAGTCATATCGTTCTGGTGTGTTTATGAGCTTGGCTATTATGAAAACGACTATGTTGCTGAGCATTATGAAAAACAGCCTAACGTTAAAGAAACTGAGTTTATTCGTCCAGAGGCTCCCTTAGTTCAGCCATGGATCTGGGCTGGATTATTTGCAGCACCGGGATTGTTTTTACTGCACTGGGCAACAGCGCCAGAGTTAACTGTCAGCAGCGCCATCTTTGAACAGACAGGATGGCTAGGATTGCGCTGGTTTATTCTTTTAGCGATAACACGTTTGGTTTATCGGGTATTTAACTATGTTGATAAACGGTCTCGCGTTTGGCCCTATCTTTTGTTGCAGTACAGTCGTTTGCCAGCGTTTGCAGTCCTGACCGCCATCAGTCCTATCGGGGGGATACTGTTATCTGCTCAAACCCTTACTAGCTGGATTCGTTATTTGATCTATCGCTACCAGGGCAAGATGAACGCGGCTCCCCATGCCATTTTACGGCTGGTAACGCTCAGCTTTTTGATGGCCATGCTAGCCATTAAGGATGGCGTCTAATGGCTGTGATTTTTGGCTTCTGTTTGTTGAGGTCATTGAGCACATTGCCAGGGTTAATTCGTCAAATGAGCCTGGTGACCGATGATGAGTGGTGTGCATCAGCCATAGAAACATAACGCTGCTGTTGGGGGCTTTGGCTGGGGGCCGTTGCCTACGTCTCTACCCGATGCCCCACCTCTATGGGTTCCACCGCACTCACCAGCCCTAACAACGGGCCCATTTGCTCCTGACCGTTTAGCGCTAGCTCACAGTGGCATAGATACAGACTCTCCGATGTTCGTCCCAAG
>CALBPH010000582.1 GCA_937899365.1 uncultured Leptolyngbya sp. | reverse complement strand
AGTGCAAATCCGCTATCGTTCGCCTGCGGTAGCTGCCACCGTGATTCCCCTAAGCGATGGTTCCGTAAAGCTGGTCTTTGCTGAGCCCCAGTTTAGCGTTTCCCCAGGACAGGCTGCTGTATGGTACGACGATGATACTAGGGTGCTGGGGGGCGGCCTTATTCGGCCGTTTGCCCAAGGTGAACATTAACGCAGTTTCTATAGAAGAAAAGAGGACGTTTTGACATTAACTAAAGATGGTATAGCTGCCCACGGTGGTACGTTGATCAATCGTTTAGCCTCCGATGAGCAGAAAGCAGAGTTTTTAAGTAAAGCTGATTTTTTACCCCAGGTCACCTTAGATGATCGGGCCCTGTCGGATTTGGTCATGATTGCCATCGGTGGCTTTAGCCCCCTGACTGGGTTTATGGGCAAGGCTGACTATGAGCCTGTTGTGACTGACATGCGTCTGGCCAGCGGTGTACCTTGGTCGGTACCGGTCACCCTATCTGTCTCAGAGGAAGTGGCAGCCCCCTTAAACGAAGGGATGCTGATTCGTCTAAATGACAGCACAGGTCGCTATGTGGGCGTTCTCGAACTGTCTGAGAAGTACACCTACGATAAGAAAAAAGAAGCGGTTAACGTCTACCGCACGGATGAAGATAAGCATCCTGGCGTCAAGGTTATTTACGAACAGGGCGCCATTAACCTGGCGGGTTCTGTCTGGCTCTTGGAGCGTGACGATCATCCCCTATTTCCTAAGTATCAAATTGACCCCGCTGCTTCCCGGGCCATGTTCCGTGAGCGTGGCTGGAAAACCATCGTTGGCTTCCAGACCCGTAACCCCATCCACCGGGCCCACGAATACATCCAAAAATGTGCCCTAGAGACCGTAGATGGTCTGTTTTTGCACCCGCTGGTGGGCGCTACCAAAAAGGATGATATTCCGGCAGATGTGCGGATGCGGTGTTACGAAATTATGATGGATCGTTATTTCCCGCAAGATCGGGTAATTTTGGCGATTAATCCATCGGCTATGCGCTACGCTGGTCCTCGCGAGGCAATTTTCCACGCCCTTATTCGTAAGAACTATGGCTGCACTCACTTTATTGTGGGTCGTGACCATGCCGGTGTCGGCGACTACTATGGAACTTACGATGCCCAGCATATCTTTGACCAGTTTGAGCCTGGTGAGCTGGGGATTACGCCGATGAAGTTTGAGCATGCCTTCTACTGCACTCGTACGAGTACCATGGCGACTAGCAAGACTAGCCCCAGTAGCAAAGAAGAGCGGATCCATCTATCGGGTACAAAGGTGCGTGAAATGCTGCGTCGTGGCGAGCTGCCCCCACCGGAGTTTTCTCGTCCAGAAGTGGCTGCCGAGCTATCTCAGGCCATGCAAGCCCAAAGCTAAAGCGTAATGGAGTAGGGCAGTGAAGCGACGGGAGTTTTTGTCAGCGACAGGTGTCATTTTAGGAACCTTGGGTCTGAGTCAGTCTCAGCTTCTTGGCTGGCAACAGGCGTTGGCAAGCCCTTCGCGTCGCAAACTGGCCCTACTCATTGGGATTAATCAATATCCAACCAGCGTAATTGGCAAAGATGTAAAGCCCTTACGGGGCTGCACGACTGATGTGGAGCTTCAGCGTCAGCTTCTGGTGTATCGATTTGGGTTTAAACCTAGCAACATTGTCACGTTGGTGGATGCCCAGGCTACCCAGGCCAGTATTTTAGGCGCCCTTTACCAGCTAACTCAACTGTCGAGTGCCAATGATTTTGTCGTAGTTCACTTCAGTGGCTGTGGTGGACAGGTGACGGTGGGGGACAAAGTGATCAAGACCTGGGTGCCGGTGGATGGCTTTTTGCCGACGGCGGCAGAACCGCTGTCTCGGGATGTACCGGTGTCCTGGGTGAAGCAGATTTTGACTAAGTTAAAAACCAAACAAGTATTTACGGTGGTAGACGCTGGGTACGCTCAACCGGAGGAGCTGCTGTCGGGGGGATATCGCTCGCGCTCCCGTTGGGATACGCCAACGGTTGAGGGGATACGGCTGCCGACCCTGTCTGACGATGGGGTGATGGATTTGGACAAGCTGCAAACGGCGACGGAGCCTGCATTCTTTCCTGGTGATTTGCTGATGGCGGCCCGCGACGGTCAGCCAGTTATTGAACGTCAGTGGCCCGATTTTGGCGCTGGGTTGTTTACTTATGGTCTGACTCGCTACCTATGGGCGGCCCAGCTACCCACTAAGCTGTCGGCAACGATGCGGGGTGCCCAGGAATCAATTTTGCCGCTGGTACCTAATCAAACCCCCTATTGGACTACCCAAACCGCTGATGAGCATGCTGTTTATGGCGCCGCTGATTCGCCTTGCTTAGATGCGGTGGTGACGTCGGTGGAGGGACGTTCGGTTACATTTTGGCTGGGGGGATTACCGGCGGATGTGGTGCAGTATAGTGAGCGCTTTGGCTTTGCGACCCAGCCGGACGATGATTCTCCGTCGGTGGTTATGAGATCGCAATCGGGTCTGTCTGGACGCTTTAAGCTCACCGACGGAGAGTCTTGGTCGGAGGGTCAGCCGCTCTATGAGGTAACCAGGGTGTTGCCCAAGGATGTTCCCCTGGTGGTTTCCTTAGATTCTGATCTGCAAAGAATTGAGCGTGTAGATGCCACCAGTGCCCTAGCCGCCCTGTCATTTGTGGAATCAACGGATGATAGCCACCCCGCCGACTGTATGCTGGGCAAGTTTCAGTCGGACCCAGGGGACGGTAGTGAGTTAGAACCAAAGACCGCACCAGCGATAAAACAGGGCTATGGTCTCTTTACCCCGATCCATAATCTGGTTGTCGGTACCCTAGCCAAGCAAGATGAAGCGGTCAAAATGGCCGTGGGTCGACTGGCCCCTAAGCTCAGAACAATGCTGGCAATGAAGCTCCTGCGATTGAGCGAAAACCAGGCCTCGTCCCATTTGGCCGTGCGGCTAAATCTGCTGTTGGCGGGTGGTGAAGCAGAAAGGTTGGTGCTGCAGCAGGAGACCCGGCGCGCGGCGGGTAAGACCTCCAAAAGTCGCGTGGCCGATGCCGTCAGCCGTCAAAATCGGCCTGTGGAGTTTTCTAAAGGAGCCAAGGTACGCTACCAGGCGCTTAACTTTGGTCCCGATCCTTTATACACCATGCTGTTGGGGTTCGATGCCCGCGATCGCATGCTGGCCTTTTTCCCCCCCAGCGATGGCCAGCCCTATTCCATTGAGTCATTGCAAACTGCCCTGACCCTTGAGCCTGGAACTGCGACAAGTTTGCCGACGGGGCAAACTACCTGGGTGGTGGATGACCCGGAGGGGCGAGTGGAAACCTACCTAGTCTGTAGCAGCAGTCCCCTGACCAGCTGTTGGAAAGAGCTACTGTCTGTGTCTAATGCTGTTAGCAATCAGCGGGTGACCCTGGGGGATCATGCCTTACCCCTGGTGCAAGCCTTGCTTCATGATTTGAGTAGTGATGAAGATAGGGATGAGGCGTCATCTGACAGCTACACCCTAAATACCGCCCAATGGGCGACGATGGGATGCCACTACAGCATTGTTTAGGGTGTAGGTAGTGTTTAGCGAGTATTGTTTAGGGCACGTCCCCATGGTTTGGGGCTTAGTTCTTTAACCCGCCTAACTAACCCGCCACCTCAGCTTCTCCAACTGTTTGCGTGGCGACGGCTGGGTTTGAGAAACTAAAGGCACGAAAGTGCGTGGCCTGTTCTTCGATGCGGCAGGCGATGCGATCGCAAACCAGACTGCACAGTTGAAAACTCAAATCGTCAGCTACCCGATAGAAGGATGACGTCCCCTCGGTGCGACGCGTAAGAATACCCGCCTGCAGCATCACCTTAAGGTGCTTAGACACATTTGCTTGGCTGGTCTCGGTGTCATCAACCAAGTCCTGAACACATTTCTCACCGTTTCTTAACAGGTTCAAAATCTTGAGACGCATGGGCTCGCTCAGAACACTGAAATAATCGGCCACCTGCTGAATAACTTCAGCGGAGATAGGTTCCATTGCGGGACCTCCAAGACCCTAAGGAAACGAACATATCAGCCATATCAAAATATGATGGGTATTGTAACAACATATTCATCAATGACAATAGAGTGATGTAGTTTTTTAGTAAAAAATAATACCATGACTAGCTCGTTAAGCCTAAGCGTTTAGAGTTAGGTTTCGGATATAGCATCGACGGATGATGAATTCGTCGATTGCGAGTCGGGTTAAGGGGCTGTGACTTAAGAATTTCAGGGATATCCACTGCCATAGTTAACCTGACAGATGCAATCAATAAACAGCTGCCAAGTCTTGATTCTACATGCTAATTCTTATTTTTCTAACTGAGTTAGTGCCACGGGCAAAGCTAGCACATCGGTTAGAGAAATTTGATGTTGCAATCGATGGATACACTTGTCGATTGCAAGTCAGGCAGCGGCTGTCGTTTAAAGCTTTCAAAGATACCCGCTGTCATAACTAATCTGAACTAACCTGCCTAACCCAATCTGATCAGATGCAATCAAAATTTTAGATGTCACAAAAATATCTGTGGTTGGACTCGGACGTTGCAGCGCATGTTTCTTTTGCCACTACAGTTTTTGACGCGTTTGGACACCTACCTAATTTGCTCGGTGACATAGCCAAATCTCTTGCAGGTTGCGTAGTTTACAATCCTTGCGGAAATTATGAAAGAAGTATGGCGTTTCCAACTCAACTCAAAACAGCAGAGTTAGGATGATGTCACACTCTAAAGTCTTATTTCAGACGGTTTTCTCTTGGAGATTATTTAGAGATTACTTAGAAAAATGGCTTTGAAGGTATTCGTTGAAATTGTTCACTTTGACCAATATCAGCGGTTTGTATTGCTAAGCTGTCCAGTCTTATTCTGAGGGTATTTTATTTGGTCAGACTATTGTTTAGATACAGCTAATCTATTACCGTTGAGTCCGTCTCATAATCGGCTAATGCTGGTTTTATCGTTAAGGAATTGCATAGTTTGAAATGCGAGTGATAGGCTTTCTGAGCTTTATAAACTATCAGGGCTTTAGTTAAAAGAACCTATGGTTTTGAACCCACCATAGATATCCCATCGCTATTGTTTCTCTCAGTAATATTTAATCGAAAAACGTAAAGAGGTTTATACAAAACTAAAGGAGAGTTGGGAAAGCTTAGACCATTGTTTAGAGACTATTTAATTCATTGCAGCAGTATGACGATGCTTGTTACACCGGGTGTATCCATGGGGGATGTCACCCTAGGTAATCCTGACTTATTTGGTTTGTCACCATTGCGGTAGCTCCCAGTTCTTTATATCTAAGAGATTTTCCGCACCCATGTCTAGTTTCTCTTCAGCTTTAGAATATCAAAGCGTTCCGTATCAGGTGTTTGAGCAGATGCGCAGGACTCTCTCTTGTTTGTTAACAGGAGAAGTTTTTCATCTATCTGAGAGGGATTTGGGAGACGGACAGCTATCGGCGGACGCTAGTATTGAGAAATTTACACTCTTGTCAACGGACCAGATGAGTCTTTTGCTTTTGGCCCAACGTGATGGTGCCTGTAGCTATCTGGTGAGCCTTTGTACCGATCTAAGGGTGATTGAGCGCTTTTTGTCCTTACCTTGGCTGGTGAATGGGTTAAGTGGTGAGGGTCATGCCGCCTGGAAAAGGCTACAGAGGCGAGTGAAGCCATCGGTTGAGTCGCCATCTGAAAAGCTCGCTTTAGACAATCAGGCCCTGGTCAAATTGACCCATCAGCTTATGCTTGAGGTCAGTGGCCTTGAGCATTGTGCGTCAACGCAGCCCCTGTCGTCGGCAACGATCCTACAGCGTGTCGTTACTCGGTTACACAACCTAGAGCCCCTACCCGTATTATTCCAGTCGACCCTAGATGAGGTTTGTGAGTGGCTATGTCTGGATCGATTATTTATCTATCAGGTTGCCAATCCGCCACCCTCCCCTGGTCAGCCAGAGCAATCCATTGCCGGTGTCATCGGTGATGACGGCGGATCTCCTGACGTGGTCTACGAAGCCCGTAGCCACCCCTCAATTGATTCTGTTCTGTCGCATTCTGATACCTATTGTGTACCCCAGGAATTTTGGCATCAGCGCTATGCTCGAAACGCTCAGGAAACCCAGTATCATGCGATTGAAAATGTAGCGAGTCACTATCAGAGTCACCCTTGCCTGTTAAAACAGTTACGGCAGGCGGGTGTGGGCTCTGAGCTCATAGTGCCCATATGGCTGGGTGATACGCTGTGGGGATTGCTCATTGGCCATCACTGCATTGGACGCGACTCCCGCGATGGCGTTGATGCAACCTTGGCAGAAGAATTAGCCGAGCGCTTCGGGCAGCTTCGTCACTGGCAGGCCTGGGAGGGCAATTTTCTCGTTCGGATTGCAGAACATTTAGCGATTGCAATTCGCCAAGAAGATTTACAGCGGCAGCTGCAATATCAAAAGCCGATGATGAAAGCCCAGGTGGAGGATCGAACCCAAAGCCTGAAAGACGCGCTAATGGCGGCTGAAGCAGCGAACAAAACTAAGAGTGAGTTTTTGGCCACCATGAGCCATGAACTACGAACGCCATTGACCTACATTATTGGCATGTCGGCAACGCTACTGCGCTGGTCATTTGGAGATTTGAGTTCCCGTCAGCGGGACTACCTCAATACTATCCACAGCAGTGGAGAGCAGCTGCTAGATATCATTAATGACATTTTAGAAGTTGCCAAAATTGAAGCGGGACGGACGGTTCTTGAAATTAATGATTTTTCATTGTCGAACCTGGCCCGTAGCAGTCTAGAAAGTTTTCGAGAAGAAGCCCAGGCCAAAGGCGTTGATTTACGGATAAATTTACGACTATCGGCCAATGAAGATAATTTTAGGGCTGATCCTCGCCGTATACGGCAGATTTTAGCTAATTTATTAAGTAATGGGGTTAAATTTACCGACAAGGGTGGGCGCATTAGTTTACGGGTTTGGCGCGATCCTCAGAATGTCATGTTTCAGGTTGAAGATACCGGTATCGGTATTCCTGAGGCGCAACAGGCGATTTTATTTGAAACATTTAAGCAGTTAGAAACGGCTCGCCAACGGCAGTATTCGGGGACGGGGCTAGGACTGGCCCTTACCAAGCAGCTGGTCGAACTGCACAACGGCTCTATTCAGGTTGTGTCTACACCGGGTAAGGGGTCGATGTTTACCGTACGTATTCCCCTACAGCATCTAGATGAGGTAGCCAGTTCCTTTAAGAGCGTTGAACCGATTACCGGTCGGATTATTTTGTTGGAGGACGACGAGAGTAGCGCTAGTTTGATCTGTGATCTGCTGACAGCGGCTAACTATCAGGTGATTTGGGTGATTGAGGGGTCGCGCATTGTACACCAGGTAGAAATATTGCAGCCCGTGGCAATTATTCTCAATCACCATTTGGTGAGTGGCAACAGCCATTATATTGTGGATGATTTAAAACATTATGTGGCCACTTCTGGTATCAAGGTTATTTCCTTGATGGATGCTGAGGATATGGAAACGGTGAATGGGGCTTCCACCGATGAATTTATAGAAGAGTTTGATGATTATCTGATCAAGCCGATCGATCCACCGACGCTGCTGAGTAAAATTCAGATGCTGCCCACTGGCTAGCCCTGGGGCCGTTCCTAGACCGTTAGGGCAATGGGCCAGGTAGACTATCTATAGTACTGGTCCCATTATTCAGAACGGTGGCAATCTTTAAAGCTGCTGAGTAACGGGGCGTGCAAACGGTCTTGTGGTTCAGGGTGTTTGCCATAGCAGGTTGTTTGGGGCTGTTAACGCCGATGTTAGGTCAGGTTCTTAAGGAACGCTACCAATTAGTTCGAGTGCTAGGGTCAGGGGGCTTCGGTCAAACCTATGTGGCTCGAGACTTGTTTCAGGCTCAAACACCTGAGTGTGTGGTCAAACAGCTAAAGCCTGCCAGTGCTGATGTCACATTTTTGAAAATAGCGCGGCGATTGTTTGAGACGGAGGTGTCTACCCTACAGCGTTTGGGTACCCACAGCTGTATTCCCAAGCTGCTGGATTCGTTTGAAGAAAAACGGGAGTTTTATCTGGTTCAGGAGCTGATTGATGGGGAG
>CALBPH010000581.1 GCA_937899365.1 uncultured Leptolyngbya sp. | reverse complement strand
TGCATGGGGTTTCCCGTCTGAAGGTGGTTCCCCTAGCAAAGGCGGCTGGCTACGCCAAAAAGGGATTGAACTTTTATGGGGGAACGCTGGCACTCGATACCGCCTCCTCTGTTGTGGGTGGCTCCGGTTACCACGAGGAACGCAAGTATCAGGACCATTTGCTGTTCCCTGATTTTGAAAGCACTGTGTCTGTGCCGTGGATGGACGACACGGTCAAGGTGGTTTGTGATGCTTGCTGGAGCCCCGATGAGCCGCTGAAGGGTGCTCCTCGGTATGTGCTCAAGTCTCTATTGGATTTGGCTCAGCAAATGGGCTTTGATGTGATGATGGGGCATGAGTTTGAATTTTACTTACTCGATGGAAAAACGCACAAACCCTTGTTCGATGGGTTGCACATCTTCAACCATATTCGCAATCAGTATGTGCCTGAACTCAACCAAATGCTGGAGTATTTGCAGGGCTCAGGGATTGATGTGATTACCCACAACTGCGAATATGCGCCGTCTCAGTTTGAAATTAACTTTGGTCCGGCCATCGGCATTCGGGGGGCTGATAAGGCATTCACCTTCAAAAATGCTGTGAAAGAAATTGCCCACCATATGGGCTATCTTGCCAGCTTTATGTCTAAGCCGTTTCCGGGGTTAGCAGGGTGCTGTTGTCACTTTCACATTAGTTTGTGGAATCGTGATGGTACCAACGCCTTCCTGGATACGTCGTCGCCCGATGGGCTTTCTCAAACCGCCAAGTATTTTACCCAGGGGATTTTGGACCATGCACCTGCAATGATGCCGCTCATTGGCCCTACGCCGAATTGCTACCGGCGGCTCAAGCCCCATACCTTTGCTCCTTCTAACATTAGCTGGGGCATTGAAGACCGTACGGCAATGGTGCGGGGATTGGCTACATCTGACGAGGGAACGCATCTAGAATAGCTGGCAGGTTCGGGCTTGAGTAATCCCTATCTCAGCGCAGCGGCAACGTTGGCCGCAGGGTTGTTAGGGCTAAAAGACAAGCCTGACCTTCAGCCGATGTCGGATGGGCCTAGTGAGGAGGATGCGACACTTATGCCATTCCCGAAAACGCTAGATGCAGCGCTCGAAGCACTCGCTGCAGATGCCCAAATGAAAGAGATGCTAGGCGCTGAGTTTTGTCATCTCTTTTCTACAGTGAAAGCGTATGAGTTGAATCGCTTCCATGAACACATTACGGATTGGGAGGTTTCGGAATATTTAGAGATCTACTAAGAGATGTCCTATAAAGAGAGCTGCCCTGAACTGATGATTGGAGAGATGATGATGCAAAACCTAATTAAATCACCAGTTAAATCGCCGGTTAAATCCCCCCTGACCCCAGAACAAATTCAACAGTTTCACAAGGATGGGTTTTTAGTGGTGGAAAATGTTGTTCCCACGGACGTGGTGGATAAAGTGGTGGAGCGATTCGATCCGCTTTATGCAGGAGAGTTTGAAACCGGGACGTATCCTGATGAGTGGCACTGGAATCCCCATCTTGGGAAACCCGGCGCAGCAGCGCAAATGACGGGTGTGTGGCGATGCGATCGCACCCTAGCCTCAGTGGTAATGGCTGAGAAAATCGGACATATGGCAGCGGCTCTAGAAAACTGGTCAGGTGCCCGATTGCTCTCTGATGGCATCTGGCAGAAACCCTCTGGTGCGAAGGAAACGACGCTGCATCAGGATTCTATGTACATCAACTACCATGCGCCAACGGAGGTTGTGGTCTGTTGGGTCGCACTTAGAAATGCCAGGCCTGGCGCTAGCACCATCGAATACGCACGAGGATCGCACAGCTGGAAATTGTCAGAAGCCGTGTCTGATTTTCATAACCAAGATAAAAGCTACCTAGCAGAAATGGAATATGCGGCAAAAGCAGCCGGGGTCGAGTCGACAGAAGTTGTCCCACTCGATATTCCACCGGGCGGCTGTGTGTTTCATCATGGAAATACCTGGCATGGATCAGGGCGAAACACAATGGATGTGGTTCGCCGCAGCATGGTGCTGGCCTACGTGCCTGCGGACGCTCGGTTTAAGCCCTATGACGCGTATGTTCCGGGTGGTTATATTGCTGGCAAGTATCGCCGCCAAGGGGATGACACGATGGACGAAAGTTATTTTCCTATCGTTTGGAGAGAAGATGGCTATCGGACGCCGTTTTTAGCTGACTTTTGTGGCGATGCCTTATCCGAGTAGTCCTATGCCTTCTCTTGCTATGTCTTCGTTGCAGACCCGGTTGTCTTTTACGGCTCAGCAAATTTCTCAATTCCAAGCGCAGGGCTATCTGATTTTAGAAAATCTGTTGTCTTCCGCTCAGGTTGAACGACTTATCGAGCGATTTGAGCCGCTGTTTAATACTCAGTTTGAAACCGGCATTTATCCGGATGAATGGTATGGACGTCCGGGGCTGAGTGAGCCGAATGCCACCCAATATATGGCCGGACTTTGGCGATGCGATCGCACCACGGCGGCCTATGCCCTGTCTAGCGAAATTGCCCGACTAAATGCCACGCTCATGGGCTGGGATGGCGGGCGCTACGGCATTGATGCCTGCTGGATTAAGCCCCCGAATGCCCCAGAAGTCAGCTTTCATCGCAACAACACCTATACCTCAGTGCTTGATCCATCGACTATTATTACCTGTTGGATCGGGCTCAGTCATGTCACCGCTGAGGCCGGTACCCTTGAGATTGTTCCGGGTTCGCATCAATGGACGTGTGCTGATAGGGTTCGTTTTCTTCACGCGCCAAAAGACGACTACCGTGCATCCCTTTGGCAAGCGGCTAAGGAAGCAGGTGTCGAACAATCAGAAATAGTGAAGGTCGAGATTGCACCCGGCAGCGGGGTGTTCTTGCATGGCGATTTGTGGCATGGGTCGGCTCGCAACTGTACTGACAAGACTAGACGAAGCTTTGCGGTGAGTACCTTACCTGCTGGCACCCAATTCCAACCTTTGGGCATCGGCACTGGCTATATCTTCAATCGCTATCGCAACCTTATGGGCGATAATCTCACCCTAGATGAAAGCTTCTACCCCATTCTTTGGACGAAGGATGGTTACAAAACCGCCTTTGTCGATGACTACTGCCGGGATGCGATGGCGGAGCGCTTCCAGAAGCAGATCGCCCCACAGACAATCTAACCCCACAGACAATCTAAAAGGTGTTTCCATGACTTCTAAAATGCTTCGCCTCGCTAGCTTTGACGTGGGTACTGATGACCTTAGATGGTGGGCACCCCAGATTCTTGAACGTTACCCCGATGGCTTTTACGAGATGCACCAAAAGCTGTTTAACCATGTGTGCAATGTCAGTGAGCCGGAGGATTTGGGTGGTATGGCGCTCAGCCAGGTGGACCTGATTGAATATGAGCCGCGCAAAGGTCACTATCCCACAGACAAGGACCTGGAATCGCTAGATGGCATTGTTATTTCTGGGTCTGCGAATGCGGCCTATGACGATGACGAGTGGGTGGTGAAATTGCGGACGGTGATTCAGGACTATCACCAAAAATCAGTTCGGATGTCAGGCTTTTCCTTCGCGCCTCAAATTGTGGCACAGGCCTTGGGTGGCAAAGTCGAACGGAATCCGCCTGGTACAGAGCT
>CALBPH010000580.1 GCA_937899365.1 uncultured Leptolyngbya sp. | reverse complement strand
CAAAGACAACAATATCTCCACGTCTGGCTGTCTCTCGTCCATTCCGAGAACCAATAGAAATTAATTTTGAACGCTTAGGAATGAAGGGTAAGTTTTGTTCTAAACAGTGACGTCTGAGAAGATCGCATAGATTGTCTGCCACATCTTCATGATTGGCAGTTGGGTCGCTCATTGGCATAGGCTCACCCTCAATCAATTCATACAAACGATCGTTTCCGCTATCCCAAGCAAGAAACGCTTGCAACGACATAGGTCGCGATGGCGACGTTAGTAAACCAGCAGCTTGGGTCATGACTCAAAAGACCAATCACACCTCAACTATAACCAAAGAAAACGTTACCGACTTGTTACCCACTCAGCAACGCCATCAGCAACGGCTTTTGCCAACTGCTGCTGTGAGTCTGGATCGACAATCCATTCAAACTCGTAAGGGTTGATCATAAACCCTAGCTCTAGCAACACACTGGGGGTAACGCTAGGTCGGGTCAATGCCAGGTTGTTCCAATACACGCCATAGGCCGGGCGATCTAACGTCTCGACAAGATAGTTGTGCAAAAACAAAGCCAAATCATGGGCTTGGGGATGATACCAAAATGCGCCAATGCCAGCTGTGTTGAGGGCATCACCGTTATCGGGTAAGGCATTGTAGTGCAGGCTCAGGGCCATAGTCGGTTCTGTTTCGTTAATCACAGCAACTCGGTCGCGTGGGAACAAATCGTCGTCTCCTTCACGCGCCATAATAACCGAGGCTCCTAGCGCCTCTAGTTCGTCTCTTACGAGATTAGAGACCAGTAATACAACATCTTTTTCCGGCAGACCTGTTGGACCACGGGCCCCTAAGTCTTCGCTGCTGCCGTGGCCCGGGTCGAGCAAGATCGTTGTGCCCTCTAGGGGTGTTGCAGAATTTGTGGTGTCAACTGAGGGGGGATGCTTGAGCGACAGAATGAGATTAGTACCTTCGTAGCGCAGTTTGTAGCCCCACTGCTGGTCTGCCTTGAAATGAAACGTGTAGGACGCTTTGTCTGGCAAAATGGGCTGCCAGTCCATGCGCTCTACCACCGGATCGTCGGAGAAATAGATGGTGTCTGTCTGGGGAACGGTATTGTGCAAAATCAGGGTGAGGCTGGTGGTATCTTGTTCCACCGTCATGGGCACGGGCACCTGCAAAGGAAAGACCACTTCAGTCCATTCAGAAGCTTGCCGAGAGCTGATGCCCCGAATAGTTGTTGTTGGCGGCACAGAGCTAGCAGAGACATTGACTTCTGCGGCCTTAATCCAGGCACCGTAGTCTAAACGAACCCATTCGCCTTCTCGACCAGTGACCGCAGCTCGGGTACCTTTGGGCAGAGGGGTGAGACGGGAATAGTTGGTGCTCGGTCCTGTGCGAGCAATTCCAGAGGCGACGGTGACTTCTGCTACTTGAAATGTGGTGGGTGAGAGAATTTCGATAGGTCCCCCCCCTGCCTGGGTGATGGTTTGACCATTGAGCGTTAGTTGAAACTCAGGCGTGCCCATATTTCCTGGTTGATTAAATGTGGCGCAGCCGCCATAGCGATCAGAATTAAGGACATAAGGCTCGGTCTGTTCTGTGAGTACGGCGTAGTTGGGCGGAAGTTGTATATTGCTGACTTGAGGACTGAGGGGAATAGTCTGACCACGTAAGCTGACAGCTACATTTGCCTGGGGTGGGGCAACCGCTCCAAAGCAAATCAGCTCCCCTGGCTGACGGGCAAGGCTGCGACTAGGTTCTATGGTTCCATCAGCAAAAGCGACACCGTTGGGCTGAGCAGGCTCTAAAGAATTGCGGGTGATATTGAATGTGATGCTCTCATTGCCTTGGGTCAGAGTGAATTGATTTGTACCGATGTCTAAGGGTAAAGTAGGGGCAAAGTGGCCAGAAGGACTACGGTCTGTAATCGGGTTGCCATTGATTAGAACATCACTGTCGGGGGCACCTGTGCCGATAAAAAAGATTCGATCGGATGCGGTGGTGTGGTTTGACGGTGGGTAGGCAACAAATAAGGCTGGCTCAGCCATGGCTGGTTGAATGATTGCAAACGTCAGTGCAGGTGCCACTGCACCTGCAAGCATGCTCCATCGATTTGCCATGGTCGTACCCTCAACTCAACCTACGGGCGAAATTATAGCTTCTGTTGTTCCCATCACGTGTCTGAGCTACTGAGTCTGCAGTATCTAAGAGGGT
>CALBPH010000579.1 GCA_937899365.1 uncultured Leptolyngbya sp. | reverse complement strand
GGCCTGGACCCGGTCAACCCAGTCAGGGGCAATCTCTTTTTTTAACCATGATGTCAGCTGAGGTAGATAGCGCGACCAGGAAATTAACGGATCAATAGCGGGATAAAATCGCTTATATGCCCGAGCATAGCTAAGCCCTAAAAAGGTTTTAACGGTGCTCATGGTGGATTGGGTGACCGGTTCTTCAAAGTTGCCACCTGCTGGAGAAACAGTGCCTACCATAGTAAGACTGCCAACCGCACCATCATTGGTGCGAATCACCCCAGAGCGCTCGTACACTCCCTTAATTGAAGAGTCTAAATAGGCTGGAAATGCCTCCTCACCGGGAATTTCTTCCATCCGCCCTGAGGTTTCTCGCATGGCCTGAGCCCAACGGGAGGTGGAATCCGCCAGTAGGAGAACGTCATAGCCCATCTGACGATAGTATTCTCCCAAGGTAATGCCAGTGTAGATAGAAGCCTCTCGCGAAGCCACTGGCATGGAAGACGTATTGCAAATAATGATGGTACGCTCCATCAGTGAGGCCCCTGTTTTGGGATCTTTTAGCTCGGGAAATTCGGTAATAGTTTCTACCACCTCACCGGCGCGCTCACCGCAGGCCACCACCAAAACAATATCGACGGCTGCATATCGAGCCAGGGTGTGTTGCAATACGGTTTTACCTGCTCCAAACGGCCCTGGAATACAGGCGGTTCCGCCACGAGCAATCGGGAAAAAGGTATCAATAATCCGCTGGGTTGTCATCAGCGGCTCGTCAGGGTAAAGCCGTTCTGAGTATCGCTGGGTCAGTAGCCGTTGCGGCAGCGATCGCCGCACGGGCCACTGTTGCATCATATCTAGAGTATGCTCTCGACCATTATCTTCCCGGATGCGAGCAATCGGCGTATTCACAGTAAAACTTCCCTGTTGAATCCAGATGAGTTCTACCTCCCCCGACTGATCAAAGGGGACCATAATTTTATGGCGAAATCGACCTTCTTGAACCGTACCCAACGTATCTCCAGCCTTTAACCGAGCACCCAAACGAACCGTTGGCATAAAGGACCATTTCTTGTTTTCATCTAGGGCTTTAACATCGACACCCCGAGGGAGAAACGTACCGTAGGAAATTGCCAACAGGTCTAGCGGATTTTGGAGACCGTCGTAGACCTGACCGAGTAACCCCGGACCTAAGCTGACAGAGAGTAGCTGCCCCGTTTGCTCTACAGGATCACCAATCCCCACCCCTCGCGTACTTTCAAAAACCTGGGCATCCGCCTCATACCCCCGCACCCGCAGCACCTCTGCTTTGAGTTGCTCGGTGCGACCTTCACTCTGGCGCTGGGGAGAAATGTAGACCACTTCGTTCTTGGTCAAGGGTCGCCCCTCTGTCGGGGCCATTTTAATGGTGACAATATCTTCTTGAACGGCAACAACCCTGGCTGGCTTATACATTTCAGACATCGGACTCTCCTTATGCAAATAGCTGATCAAATTCGCCCATCCCAGCGTCCACCAGGTGCTTAAATCGCTCTACAGCTAACTGGCCATCGTATCGAACCCATCGGTCAATCAAGTCCCAACGCAGTACATAGATCACTACGGCTTCAAAATCGAAGTAGTGATCGGCTCCTAACTGGTCTAATCGAGTCCAAACATAGCTAAATAACAACCGTTCCAACGCTACTGATTCATTGTCATGTAACAGCTGCTGGGCTTCTAACAGCCAGGGAAAATTTCCCTGCAGTCGGAAGTCGGGTTCTGCCCAGTAACGTTCGATGTGCTGGACCCAGCGCCCATACCCCCAGGGTTCTCCTGGTGCTGATTTCTCACCTCGCTGACGACGGCGTAGGGCAGCGACAATGGTGTGTAACTCCAGGCGAAATGCGACGACTTCTCGCAAGATTGGGTTTTTAACCTGCTGAAAGAACTGTTCAGCTGCCGCTATAATTTCGGCATCTGTTTGGGATATGGGCAGATGGTGCCTCCGAATTAAGGACTGTATTTGGTGCTGGCGTGCGGTGTCTGACTCGCTCAACATCTATAGACGGGCCTCCAGTTTAAGGCGCGACAACGGTGTCTGCTGAGCTTCAAAAAGCTCGCCAAGATAGGGCAGACTTGCCATCAGGGTGACGTACTGGTTGGCTTTGAACATGTCAATATTTAATGGACAATGCCTTCTAGAAGGGCGCGAAAACGAGGTTGGAGATACTGGAGCAGCACCTCAGCAATGGCGCGATCGCTAATATCTAAAACAACTTCTTGATCCACCAGTCGGATTCTCAGCCCCCCTTGACTATCGCTTGCCACCCCAAAGGTGATGCCTTCTCGCAGTGGGTCTTGATTGATGAGACGGATAAAGTGGGTCAATATACCCTGTTCTAACTCCTCAGGGTTACGACTGAGTTCTTCAAACCCGGCAACATTACGAGGCAACAGAATCTCCACTGCTGTAGCACCATCAATCTCTTCTTTGGCCCGACACGCAATTTCTAGAATGAGCCGCAGTAGGAGATCTGGTTTTTTCACTTCGATACCCACTAAGCGACGTACCTCTCCAGTAAATCGCTGGTTTAACTCCATTTTGAGAGAGAGCATGGCATCGCGGGCAGCTACTTCTAGCGCTTGGTGACCTGCTTTTTTTAAACTATCGGCCTCTTGTCTGGCCTCAGTCAGAATCTCGTTGGCTTTTTCATGGGCCTGCTTGACAATTAGCTCAGCGTGTAACTGAGCATCTTTGACAATCTGTTCACCCTGGGCTCGACCATCGGCGACGCCTTCATCCCGCAGTCGTGCGATCAGGGCGTCAACCCCATTAGCCGCTGGCATATCTGCTCGGTGCAGTTTGTTGTTTCGCACAGTAAATTCCCCCTTTTGTTGATTACCTATGGCAGCCTGCCCGCCGCCACCAGCGCGAAGACAAAGGCAAACACGGCGAAACCCTCAATAATGGCGGCAGGTGCCAGGGAAAGTCCAAAGATTTCAGGTTTGGCTTTGGCCCCTGCGATCGCAGATGCACAGGCCTGACCTTGATAAATAGCCGATAGCAAAAACGCCACCCCGGAGCCCACACCAATGCTAAATAGCCCGGCGGCATTGTCTATGGTCACCAGACGGTTTAAAGAAAACAGAACAACAATGCCATAAATCGACATGGAAGACGGCAAAGCCGATAGGCCAACAAAGCGACCGTATCCCCCTTTAACCTCAAGCATGGCCCCAAAGGCCGCTTGTCCTGCGATTTTACAGCCCAGGGCGCTGCCAATCGCCCCTAATGAAACAGGCGCGTATATGCCTATCCACCCCAGGAGACTGAGAAATTCGTTCACGGATTACTCTCCTTTTTTGCAAATGCTTGAAAGGGATATCCTTCATCGGCGATACCCCAATTAAAGAACTCAATAAAATTCAACCGCAAACCATGGACAAAACCGCTAATGATCCCTAAAGCCAAATTAATGCCATGGCCTAGTAACAGAATGAGAATGCTGAGTAACAAGCCTAGCCCCGGCACTGACTGATAGACCTGGTGGGCTAGCTGGTTAAAGGTTAAGGCCAATGAGGCACTGGCCAATCCTAGCGCGAATAGCCGTAGGTAGCTCATGATATCGCCAAACAGTTTGGAGATTTGGGTCAGTGAACCTAGACCTGCCACCAGGCGCAAGAGCAGATTTTTTTGGCGACTGCCGAGAAATCCACCTAAGAAGATAATTAAGAAACCACCCACCAACAAGCCAATGCCCAGATGGTACGCAGCGCTCCCTCCATACCCCAACACTAAGCAGCCGCCAATAACAACAATCCAACCCAGTGGTTGTGCTTTGCCAGCAAACCCACCGGCACCCAGGGCAGCGATGTTAGCAAAGGCAATATGCAGACAGCCGATTGCGATCGCAAGCTGCATCATGGCATCGTAATTGTTGATATTTAGCACCTGAAACCGGGTGAGCAGTGAACCGATGCGAGGAATCTGCTCAGGTCCGGCCCCAAAATAGCTACCGACCAAAACACCATAAATGACAGCGGCAATTAATCCCATCACCGATAGGACCCGGAAATGTCGGCCACCGGCACTGTTCCCCATTGATGGCCAGTA
>CALBPH010000578.1 GCA_937899365.1 uncultured Leptolyngbya sp. | reverse complement strand
CAATGTTGGCTGTACCGCTATCGGAAGAAGCTGTACAGCCCCTGCTAAATGGACAATTATCCCTTTCAGCGGTGAATGGTGCAGCTCAATGTGTAGTTGCTGGCGAAATTGAAGCCATTGATCAACTGCAAGCGCAGTTGATTGAACAAGGATTGGCCTGTCGCCGATTAAAGTCTTCCCATGCCTTCCATTCCCACATGATGGCAGCAATTGTGCCAGAATTTAAGGCTTTGGTTGCAGAGTTTGAACTTCAGCCTCCCAGCATCCCCTATCTCTCTAACCTTACAGGCACCTGGATTACACCCGACCTGGCTGTTGATTCGGACTACTGGGTACAGCATCTTTGCCAGCCGGTGAGGTTTGCCGACCAAGTGCAAGCTTTGTGGCAACAGCAGCAGCCTATTCTGCTAGAAATCGGAGCCGGGCAGACCCTCAGTAGCCTTGCATTGCAGTGTTTAGAGCAAGTCACCACAGAAAAAATTGCCCTCGCCTCTCTTCGCCATGCCTATGAAAACCAATCAGATGTAGAGTTTATCCTCAATACCGTAGCTCAACTTTGGTTGGCAGGTATTGACATCGATTGGACAGCCTTTTCAGCCCAGCAAGACCGCTATCGCATTCCTCTGCCCACCTATCCATTTCAGCGACAGCACTATTGGGTTGATCCACCAGGACAGTCATCCGCAGCACCATCACGATTGATTACGCCGGAACTATGGCAATCTCTCGTGACGATTGCTCAAGATCGGGCCTTAGAGGGTGTCCAAGCACTCAACACCCATATTCACGAGCAACAAAGACGCTCCCTGGATCGACTTTGTACTGCTTACATGAATCAAGCATTTAGACAATTAGAAGCATTTTGCCAGCCAGAAAAAACTTACACCCTAGAGGATTTATTAGAGCAGACAGGTGTTATTCCCCGCTATCAAGAACTACTGGTTCGATGGTTGGATGTGCTGGTTGAAAAGGGCTGTCTTCAAAGAGATAATGCTGGCAAGTTTAGTCAGTTAGAACCATTAGCTCCTGGACTAATTGAGCAATATTTGGACGATGTTAAAGCCAAGTCTGCAGAAGTCCTTTCGTTGGATTGGATCGATGTCTACCATACCTATGGCATGAATCTGTCGGCCATTCTTACTGGAAAACGGCAACCTCAGGAATTCCACTACTCCACACGCCTACAGGAAGCAGATTATACCGTTCCAGAGCATCCATCCATGGAATACTACGGGCCAATTGTTACAGCCCTAGTAAAAACCGCTATCGATGCGCTTCCAACCAACAATAAGTTAAGAGTTTTAGAGTTAGGAGCAGGTACCGGCAGTCTTACTGAGCTTATATTACCGTTGTAGCCAGAAGCTCAAACTGAAAATGCGATTACTGATGCTGGCAACTTTTTTCTGACAACGTCACAACAAAAATTTAGTCAGTATCCCTTTGTTAATTATGGAGTGCTGGACGTTGAGAAAGCGCCCCAGGATCAGGGATACCTATCACATAGTTTTGATTTAGTCATTGCGTTTAATGTTCTTCACGTCGCACGCAATATTGAAACTACGATAGAGTATG
>CALBPH010000577.1 GCA_937899365.1 uncultured Leptolyngbya sp. | reverse complement strand
TACCCCTAGAGTTGGCCTTGTTTATAAACCGGCTGACGACGTTTCACTCTATACAAGCTACAGCACCTCGTTTAGTCCTAACTCTGGTACTAACCGCGACGGTGATATTCTCGAACCAGAAAAAGGAGAACAGTTTGAAGTGGGTGTGCGAGCCGAGCTATTGGGCGATCGCCTCCTGGCAAACTTGGCTTTGTTCAACATTACGAAGCAGAATGTGGCCACAGCCGATCCCAATTCACTGCCGGGGCAAAACTTTGTGGTAGCCACAGGAGAGCAGCGCAGCCAAGGCATCGAGCTAGATATAATTGGAGAACTCTTACCCGGCTGGGACATTGTTGCTAACTATGCCTATACCGATGCCGATATCACTAAAGACAATAACGGTTTAGAGGACAATCGTCTGTTTGGCGTGCCTGAGCACAATGTTAACCTCTGGACAAACTATGATATCCAAGCAGGGGATTTCGCCGGTCTAGGGTTTGGTATTGGTGTCAACTATGTGGGCGAGCGCTTTGGCGATAACGATAATAGCTTTGTTTTAGAAGACTATTTTCTCACCAATGCCGCTGTTTCCTATCGGCGGGATAACTGGCGGGCGGCCCTTAATTTTCGAAATTTGTTTGATGTGGACTATATCGACAGTTCCGAGGGCTCCAGAGATATTGAAAATCGGCCGGGTGAAGGTTTTACAATTGTAGGCTCTTTCTCCATTGAGTTTTGAGCACGAGGCAACTAGCTTTGGGGGCCATGTGCAAACTTTTCTGATCATTTGGCTAGGTCAATTTGCATCTCTGCTGGGTTCTGAGATGACCAACTTTGCCATTACCATTTGGGCTTGGGAAGTGACAGGACGGGCTACACCCCTGTCACTGATTATGGTCGTGACTCAAATTCCCAGGCTATTGATTTCTCCTTTTGCCGGAATCTGGGTAGATCGATTTAATCGGAAATATTTAATGCTGTTGGGGGATACCATCGCTGGACTTTCCACTGTTGTTCTACTGGCGTTGTTTCTAACGGATCATCTACAGATTTGGCATCTTTATGTTTCGGGGGCCGTTAATGGTCTGTTTGGCTATATTCAAGGGCTGGCGCACTCTGCGTCGATGTCACTGATTGTGGCAGAACAACACTATGCTCGGGCATCTGCCTTTGAGTCATTGCAGCTGTCTGGCAGCTATGTGATTGCACCGGCCATTGCTGGGGCGGTGTATGCGGTGACGGGGCTAAGCGGGATTTTATTGATTGATTTGGTGACGTTTGGAGTTGCGATCGCATCCCTCACCACCGTCACCATTCCCCAGCCAACAGCATCTCCCAAAACCACTGACCCCATCTGGCAGCAGCTGACATTTGGTATTCAATATTTATGGTCTCGTCCTAGCCTCAAAGTACTCCTTAGCTTTTTCCTAATCAGTAACTTTATCAACAGCGCCTGCTTTACCCTGTTGCCCGCCATGGTGTTAGCGCGACTGGGAAGTAACTCCACCATTTTAGGAACGCTGTTCTCTTTCTTCGGAATTGGCGGACTGTTAGGGGGACTAACCCTAAGTGTTTGGGGGGGACCCAAACGACGCATCCATGGGGTGTTAATTTTTAGCGCCATTTGGAAAGTGGGACTGATCGTATTAGCGTTGGCACAACCGGTGACCACTCAGATGGGTACGGCATTGGTCAGCGGATTTTGTTCTCCGTTTCCCGGTAGCTGCGCTCAGGCGATCTGGCGTTCTCAAGTGGAGCCGGAAGTGCAGGGGCGGGTGTTTGCAACGCGATTTTTGTTGACGCAGTTAGCAACACCGTTGGGCGCTGCGATCTCAGGTCCCCTGGCCGACCATGTGTTTGAACCGGCCATGCAATCTGGCAAACCGTTAGCTCAATTATTCGGAAATACGTTTGGGGTAGGTGCAGGCGCTGGCATGGCATTACAGCTGACCTTATTTGCTAGCTGTGGACTGGTAGTGGCCCTGGGCGGATATGGCATACGCAGACTACGACACATAGAGAATAATGATGGAAGGATAATTTTGCAGAAAACGATCAAGTAGGAAGGCTACCAACAGAAACTGGTGGGTATGT
>CALBPH010000576.1 GCA_937899365.1 uncultured Leptolyngbya sp. | reverse complement strand
AGTCGCCTGGAGGTGGGCGAACAGCTAGGGCTGGTATAGCCGGTATTAAAAAAGCACCCGGTAGCGAAGGGCATCCACAAGGGAGTGCCCCTACAAAATTGTCTATTTTTAATCGGGTTCAATGAATTCGGATTTGGTATCAAATACCATGTCTAACCGATCGGTTCATCCTCTAAATCAGCAATGGCAGAAAAAGCCCCTGGTCAATGACCAGGGGCTTTGTGGATGTCCAGAGAAGGTCAAATTCTAATAATCAGGACCTAACCAGCGGCTAGATATCCCTGAAACGTTGCCTTACGGCGACGTAGATGTTTCAGGGCCTGCTGCTCTAGCTGGCGCACACGCTCACGGCTAATACCCATGCGCTGCCCGACTTTTGCCAAAGAAAGCTGGGTGCCATCTGTGAGACCAAATCGAAGATTGATCACCTCTTTTTGTTGAGGCGTCAGCTCCGTGAGCATATTGCGAATATCCTGTCGCAAAGACTGCTGCACCGTATAATCCTCTGGGGAAACGGTGTCATCCTCTAGCAGTTCCTGGAGCTCAGTATCTTGGTTGTCACCAATGCGCACATCCAGGGAGATAGGCTGACGGGACATGGTCAGATATTCCCTTACCTGCTCAGCCGTTAGCTCTAGCTCCTGACCAATTTCAGCAACCGTTGGACTACGACCCAGCTTCTGGGCTAAAACCCGCTGCTCACGCTTAATTTTGTTGAGCTTCTCAGTAATGTGAATGGGCAAACGAATTGTCCGAGATTGCTGAGCAATGGCACGGGTAATCGCCTGACGGATCCACCAATAGGCATAGGTAGAAAACTTATAGCCTTTCATGGGGTCAAACTTTTCTACCCCGCGCTCTAGACCCAAGGTGCCTTCTTGAATCAAGTCAAGAAACTCTAGATTACGTTTTTGATATTTCTTAGCCACAGCTACAACAAGACGAAGATTGGCTTCGATCATCTTACGCTTGGCTCGCTGACCATGGCGTAGCTGATGGGCTAGCTCTGTTTCAGAAACAGCAGCAGACTCAGCCCACTCAGTCCGGTTGGCATCGCGACCCAGTTCTTCGTCTAACGTGTCCTTTATTTCCTGCAAGGCCATCAGTCTCTGCACCTGCTTACCCAAAACAATTTCCTCTTCATGGGTAAGTAGAGGTACGCGACCGATCTCCTGAAGATAGGTGCGGACAGTATCAGTACTGTAGGCAACTTGGGAAGTTCGTTTTGGGGCTTTCAGCTTGGACATAGCTTTTATTGGACCTCCGCTGGAAAAAAGTGTGTCGATGTAATGGTCTTAAACGGTGAGACCGCAGGTTGAATAACTAAATGATGACCTGTAACTATATACGCAGAGCACAATAAACCGGATTGCAATTAGATAGATTGCCCTAAAATCCGTCTCCAACGCCTAGGCCAAGGCTAAACATGTACCTAATGTCTGAGAAACGAACTTAAGTCGGATTCATTATGAGTTTAATTTTACCCTAGGTCACAGGATTAAATTCACTAGATGAAGCATCTCTCATAGAACGCTCAGACATCTCTCATAAAACACATCTCCATGGTCACTACTTTAAGCTCATCAAATGAGAAATCGACGTAGACTAAGATTAGATGTGCCTGAGAGAATAGGGGATAAACGACAATCTCGACATTGCTAGTATGACTTAGACGTTTGAGTGCATAGGTAGGGTTTTCCTTGGGCAATAACCGAACTGCAAACGTCAGCTACAGATTATCTTTCAGATTCACGTCAAATCTACTTTTAACACCTGTTAGCACCTACATTAGTTGGTCATTTAGCTGGCTTCAAAGTGTAGAGGTGACCCAGGAACAATTCTGTAATGCTTGGAACAACTTTTGTCTTATTTCGAGACTAATTCTAAGGAGCAATATTCACCACGCATAAAGTGAATAAAAATCTATGAATAAAATAAATGATGCTTCTGACCTCCAAACAAACTAAAGAATTACTTAGATAGCCGGATACCGAGAGATGGTATCACAATTTAGTTCAAATGTATTAGTTAGGTAATACTCAATCTTAAAGGTACGTAACATATAGGGTCACGTCACAATAAGGACAGTTCATAATTCATTTGCCGCGACTCTGGCATCATCGCTCTACTAGGAACTAGATGTAACAAGGCAGCCTCTATAAATTAGATAGAGCACGTTTGGCGACATTATAGCTCTAGTTTTCTAGGCAAATACAGGTATTGTGACACCTCAGTCAATTTCTAGTAGTGTCACAGCGGGTTGCATTATTGCTAATCATTCCTTCGAATCAGACCCGATTGGTCAGCCATTTAAGGTTTTCAGGGATGCCCATTGCCGGATTTTTACCATCAGGCGAAGGCCTGTAGGGCCATCGGCATCCAACTATGCCGTCCAACGTATCCAGGTTTCGTAAATAATTTGCATAGGTAGCGGTGTTTACGTAACTCCGACACCAGAATGTTGTTAAATAAGGACGTTCCTGGTTGGAATCACATGGTTCCTATAGTTGGTTTGTCGTCAAGATTACTTGAGTTTCCTAAGTATTCTGAAAAGCTGTGTATCATTGGGCACCTTGAAATTAGTTGAGTACCCATTATTTATTCAGCTAATCAAGGAATTTTATGGCATCGAACAAATCCTCCAGTGGTTCATCTCACCGCTCCAGCCACAATAACGATCCAGAGTTTTGGCAGCAGCTGGATAGGGATTTCCCCTTTAAAGGTGTAGATGAAGAACAGCTGCGCCAACAAACAGAACAGTGGGTAACCTGCGCTAATGAATTGTTGGGGTCGCCCCCTTCGCGAAACAAAAAAACAACAAAACGTTAAGCTATTGCCTGACAGTGTTGCCAGCCTAAATAAAGGGCTCGGGGTACATGGAAACATCCTTTCCATTTGCCACCCTTTAAAGACAGCAAAACCTCACCCTGGCGATTTAGATAGCCAAACCATTCTCCGTGGTCTGTATCGTTAAATCGTGACCACGTGTAGTTATGATCGGTGCGATACCACTGCCTGCAGTCTTCTCGCTGGGTGAGACGATAGGCCAACAGTAGGGCCACTAGGGTTTCTAAATGAACCCACCATAGTTTTTGGCTCCATTCCAGCTGCTGGGGAGGGTAGCCCTGACGATCTAAAAAGTAAAAAATGCCACCGTATTTACGGTCCCACCCCTTTTCAAGAATTGCGAGGGTCGTATCTATAGCTCTGTTGATCAGTGCCGTATCCTGTCGACGCTGACCAATATCCATCATGAACCACATGGCCTCGATGCCATGGCCCGGATTAAGCAACCGTCCTTCAAAACAGTCAAGGGGAGAACCATCTGGGGCAATGTGTTCATAGACCAAGCCACTGGTGGAATCTAAAAACTCTCCCATAACAGAATGCACTGTCTGATCAAGTACTGAGTCCAGGCGTTCTGAGGTTAGCAACCAATCCAATTCTAGGGTGAGATTCGCCAAAATCATGGGCACTGCCAGGGATTTCATGGGTCGAGTACCCGGATAGGTTTTGTCGTATTGTCCCTTAGGGTTGTCTTGGCGACGTAAGACATTGTTATAGGCCTGCAAGGCAATCTCCTTAGCGGTCGGTTCACCGCTAGCTTGGGCATATTGGCTAAACGCCATCGCTGCAAAGCAATCAGAAAAAATATTGTAGGGCTGTACCAGAGGCTGCCCCTGGCGATCTAAGGAGAAGTACCAGTTGCCATCGGCATCACGCCCGTGTTGGGTCAAGAAGTCTGCACCATGGCGGGCCATCTCTAACCAATCGGCCCGCTGTTCTAGCCGGTTATATAACATGGCAAATGTCCATATCTGCCGGTTTTGCAGCCAAATAAACTTATCGGTGTCGTAAACCTGACCCTGGGCATCTAAACAAGTAAAGTAACCGCCATAGTCACGATCTAACGAATTGTTTTGCCAGAATGGCAAAACGGTCTCTAATAACGTTGTTTGATAGAGGTGGGCCAGGGCACTAAAATCGGGGGTGGATAAGCGTTCGATCAGCATTGGGATAAGCGTCGGGAAATAGGATACAAAATCTGCGTGATCACACTATCCCATTCTTTTCAAATAAAGAGATGCGTACAGAACATATACCGATGAACAGATAAAAAGTCTCTGTACTATCCTGTAAACCAAAGAATCGAGAGAAGTTTAAGCTGTGGTAGCTATGATGGGTTACCAAGCTCAAACTATGTAAGAGCGTTAGCCTGCTCTTGTGCTTGGTTAGCGGTGTGTCTGTATGACGACGGTAAATTCTTAAAAGGAGACGGTGGAGTATGGCAATGCGACGTCGAGACGTAATCGCAGGGTTATTTGCAACCAGTGGGCTGATGACCTGGGGGCTGACGAGCAAAGCGGCCCATGCCTACGATGTCACCATTACCCCCACGGCTCCCCAATTAGGCGATACCATCTCCGTCATTGTACAGGCTAGGGGCGGTGCTACGACAGCTCCCACTGTTACTGCTAACGGAAAAGAATATCCCAGTTTTCCACTATCCAGTAATCGCTTTCGGGCGTTTGTTCCCACCAGTCCCTTGGATTCGCCAGGGCGGATAGTGATCCAGGTGAACGGTGCTGAGGAAACTCGTAATCTGGCGGTGGGTTTAAGTAATCGTAATTTCCGCACTCAGCGGATCACGCTCCGGGGCAGCGGCAGTTTAGGGACAGATCATGAGTTTGATCGGGTGGATGCGTTTAAACAGCTGGTCAGTCCTGAGCGGCACTGGAATGGTGCCTTGCTACGGCCTAGCCAGGGTCGGGTTAGTTCTGAATATGGCGTTCGTCGTTATTATAATGGCGAATTTGCCGAGAATTATTACCATCGTGGGGTGGACTATGCGGCTGGGACGGGTACTCCGGTGGTCTCCCCGGCTGCTGGATATATTCGCCTGGTGGGTCGTGTGCGTGATGGATTTGAACTCCACGGTAATACGGTGGGCATTGACCACGGCCAGGGGCTGTTGAGTATTATGATTCACCTTAGCCGGATTGATGTGAAGGAAGGTGACTTTATGAGGGCGGGGCAGCGAGTTGGGGCGATTGTCTCTACCGTCGCGGCTACTGGACCGCATCTGCACTGGGGGCTCTATCTGAACCAGGTGGCGGTGGATCCGGTGCCCTGGCGTTATGACGGTTTTGAGTAGTGAAACGGTGTATCTTGGTCTGGGCTAGTAATACCGTACCTCTGTTTCCATGAGAATTAATAGACAGACCGCGTCAGAACTGATCATTTATCGTTCTAGCGATCGCAACGCGTTGGTTTTGCCGCTAACCCTGTTGGGCATAACGCTAGTGGGATTTATTTTTGTCGTCTCTAGCGGTAGAGTGCCTACCTCTGGTTTCTTGTTGTTGGCGGCATTGGGGGCCTATGGTTTGTCTATGGTCTATGGGGTACTGCAGTCGGCAACGTTGACGTTGGATAAGACGGCGGATGAGGTTAGGTGCGATCGCAAAACGCTACTAGGTACCAAACGCTGGCAGCTGCCACTTTCTACGCTAAAAGCTGTCAGTGTAGGCAAATTTAAGCACCGATATACGAAAGCCAATGGTAATCGTGCAACACGCTGGTCCTACAACCTAACGTTTGTAACCAGCGACGAGCAAAAAAAAGGAACGCCTTACTACAATGACGGCGAGAGTGTCGATGCTGCTTTGCAAACCATCAAAGAGTTTTTAGGCCCACTGACAACAACACAAGATGCGAACCAGCAGGCGCGACAGTTTATTGCCTCCAATCATCGCATGAGAATAACGCCCGACTATCAAACCTGGCGCGAGACAATTTTTAATATCGATGCTGGTCAAGCGGGGGGTTCTGAAAATGACACAAACCAGGTGTATGGCGTGCTGATGGATGTCGGCATGATAGATGACCAAACGTCGGAACGCTGGGCGATATCGTTAACGGCATTTTTATCTGGTGAGGCTTCTTTTCGCCCCACACCAGGGGGCGGCATGGTGGGGTTGGGGGGCGATCCAAAGGTGGCCCAAGTTGCTCAAGAGATCGTGCAGCTGGCTCAAACACTACTGCCAAAGGCATCTCCCATAGAGGATCGGGCCCTGCCTGAGCCAGACTTGGTGCAATTTCTGTTGCTAACGCCCGGTGGAGTCTATGGCGTGGCAGATGACATCAATCAATTACTGAAAAAGCCTGACGATCCTTGCAACACACTGTTGAACAAGTTTGGATTTATTCGTCAGGTTGCTGATCAGCGTATCGACAAAAAGCAGACGCCCTCTACTACAGAAAAAAGTCAGACAGCCCCCACAAATTCCCTCTATGTTTTGGCATTTACCGCAAGTGATATGGATCAAGACATGCTGCTGGATTCCTATCAGTTAGTGTGTCAACGCTTAGAAGAAAAAGATCCCATCTTTAAAAAACACCTAGACGCCTGGATCGAATCTAAATCCCAGCTTATGCTTGCTCGGGTTCAATACGCGGCTAATATGCATACTCCTAAAACGATGCAAACTTCGCTGGAAGGGTGGTTAAAGGGTCAGTATAATATTGTTGCCACACCTGTGGCAGGCCGTAACTTTTTTATGCATGGCGTACGGGATGACCAGGGTAAAGAGAAAGTTTTCCTATTCTATTTTGATGATTAAAAAGAGTCTAAGACTAGGCTCGATCTACGTTACTATTTCTGTGTTAAGCAGGGTTTGTTACCAATAGTTCTCTACGCTCGTTAAATACCAAAAACCAGCTGACGGTATCGTCTGTCCTTTCCCTAGCGATGTAAAGGTCAAATGGACCAGCGTCTTTTTTCTCTCGGTTAGTAAGCTGAATGATGGCTTCGTAGGTTCCTTGAACATGGAAGGTATCGTCGTCCTGAGCTTCTCGCAGGGTGACGTCTACATGACGTAGTTTGAAGTTGGATAGCTGGGGTACTTTGGGGGCGAGGTGAGCGATCAGCGTTTGCTGAGTTTGGGCCATTTTCATTGCCAGGCCACGCTCGACCACCGATTGGGGAGGAATGGTACCCAAGCTGCTACAGGCTTGTAGAAGTAAAACCAGGCTAAGTAAACATAGCCAACGCAAACGTCCCATTTTTATCTATCCACAGTGAATGGTTGTGTTGATTATCCAAACTTTTGCTTGGCCTGTTCGTAGACGTCAGCGGTAATTTCGGTAATGCCTGCTTCCTGGGCAAATTTCTCAATTTTTTTGCGGGCTGCTGGACGAACAAAAAATGGAATTTCTTTCAATCGGGCTTTAGCTTCGGTTGTCCATTCAACGGCGGTGCTCATGGGGTGCGATCGCAACATACAACCCTTCGACTGTACAAGCTCACCACTGGCAAACTAAACGAATTATGGAACAGCGTTTCATCCTGCATTTTGGTTCGTCTAAAGGAGATACGGTTGTTTTCAATGATGACCTTAATTTTCCTGATTACCCTCGGTAGGCTCAGCTGTTAGCACCACATCTTCACAGTAGAGGTTGCTCTTCTGTCGAACGGGGCTTAACTACCTTTCATCACGAGGCGAAACCCAAATAGGATGTGCCGAGAATCTATGGGGCGATCATGCTGATAGGCGGCGCGGCAAAAGCCAGGATAGTCATCCCAACTGCAGCCTTTGAGCAAAACGTCAGCCTCAGTGTTAGATTTTTCCACCAACGTGTTGGTGTATTCAAAAACATTGCCCGCCATATCCTCAATACCATAAGGGCTTTGACTTAGCGGATAAGCCCCAATCTCACTGGTTCCATAGGGGCCATTTTTCGCCCAATTGGTGCCATCGTTGCGCCACTCGCTGCCCCAAGGAAAGTAGCGCCCATCGGTTCCCCGGGCGGCTTTTTCCCATTCCAAGGCCGTCGGTAGTCGATAGCTCATACCGTCCTGGCTGGCACGCCACTCAGCGTAGGCCAAGATATCTTCGAAGGACACTAGCACCACGGGATGCTGCGCCTGCCCTGCCGGATACTGAGTGCCCTGCCATAGATAGGGTTCTACCTCACTGTAGTCATGGACCAAAAAGCCCTGTTCCTGGTACTCCGCTGCGGAAATACCCGGTGCCCAGTGCCCGGTGGCTTGCACAAAGGCCTGATAGTCTGCATTGGTAACCAGATTTTTGCTGATACAAAAAGCTGCTAGAGTCTCCGTGCGCCTGCCCGGTTCTCGCTCAAACCAACCTCGTCTACGGTAGCCCGCTTCGGCTGCGGCTACATCCTCAGGAGCATCTGCAAACCCTTCTGCGCTAATGCGATAGGCATAGTCGCGTTCGTTGCGATCGCTACCTGCAATAAAATCACCCCCACCCACAAACGCAAACCCGGCATTGGCCTCACAGGCTGTCTGTGTGATCTCAGGCTGAGTCGCGGGGGGAGAGCCAGATGTGAGATCTTGACAGCTAATGAGCAGCAATAACGACAACAGACCCCAGTTTCTACGGATTAGCTTTGCCATGGCCGGTTATTCTTCAATGGATTTTATGCAGGCAGTCCGTATAGCTTAAAGCCTGAGCCTGAGGATGTGCTGTGAAGATGGCCAGTATTCCCCATTGTTTATGTGGGGCTGTGAAGTGGACCCCAAAGCTTAGACAATGGAGCTTTTCTGTCGTCTTTGGCCTCTATTTTTCCACCAAAAAATAAAACTTGTTAACCTTCAGCTTCAAATCTATCTTCTCTTAACTTCGCTGTACCATCTGCCTGTAGGACCCATAGCTCCTTATGAATGACTCCGTAGGCTTTGTTCATTTTCCATTTTGCAGACAATACAGCTGATGTGTTGTCTACAACTTCGATATTGGGGTCAATATACTCCACATCAGAAAACCCATCGTTAATCAACTGTTGCCAGAAGTTTTGGATATTTTCCTGTCCGACAAACGTGCCAAATGGGATGGCCTCCATGGTGGCTGATGGCTCATATTGAGCTGTGCAGCCTGCCGCATCCCCTCTGTTAAAGGCTGTTTTCCATCGCGCACTCGCTTCATTGACAGCGGTTAACAAGGCTGAATTTTGAGAGTTGTGGCTCATGGTTGGAGTCCTTTGCTGGTTCACACTATCTAGACTATTAATTCTCAAAGTGAAAAAACAGTGTCAAAATCGACTTATGTGATGTCATTTCCGACAATTTATGGCTCAGCAGATAGCGATTGGACTTTTGATGTATCCCGGTGCACAGCTATCAGCGGTTTATGGGCTGATGGATTTGTTTCTTTCGGCTAATCGGATAGCCATGGAGCACACCCCTCGCACTGTTGAACCGCTTTGGGTAAGCCGTTGGCAGCTGGAGCCGAGTTCTGGCCAGGTAGAGGTTCTGGATGCCAGTACTGGGCCAAGTCAGCTGACGGTTGTCATCATTCCGCCCAATCTTGAAAGCCGGGGTACAGATTTGCCAGAGACTGTTTTACTTGACTGGTTAAAGGCTCAACATGAAGGGGGGGCTGTGATTTGTTCTATTTGTACGGCTGCCTTTATCTTGGCGCGTACGGGACTACTAAATGGGCGACCCGCTACCACCCATTGGGCCTTAAAAGAGACGCTGGCAACGCAGTTTCCCAAGATTTGTGTGCAAACCGATCGGATGGTGATTGAGGATGGGGATATTATTACCGCCGGAGGGGTAACTGCGTGGATTGATCTGGGGTTAAGGCTAATTGAGCGGTTTTTAGGGCCGTCTGTGATATTGGCGGTGGCCCAGTTCTTATTGATCGATCCCAATGGGCGAGAACAGCGGTTCTACAGTAAGTTTGCGCCGCAGTTTCACCACGGTGATGAGGCCATACTGCGGGTACAACATTGGCTTCAGCTGCATTATGGAAAATCAGTTGCGATCGCAGATATGATCGCTGTGGCCTTGCTAGGAGAACGCACCTTTCTGCGTCGCTTCAAAAAAGCGACGGGTATGAAACCGATTGAATATTTACAGACGTTGCGGGTGGGTAAGGCGAGGGAAATGCTGGAGTTTTCCCAAATGTCATTTGGTGAGATTGCCTGGAATGTTGGCTATGAAGACCAGGGAGCCTTTCGAAAAATCTTTGTTCGACTGGTGGGGCTGCCGCCAGGGGAGTATAGACGTCGATTTTCTGTTGGGGCATCGGCGGTCAATAGCTAATGCTCGCTCTCTTCGCATTGACACAGATCATCTCGGCGCTTTGGTCCAGCCATTTCTGATGGCCTCCTCCTCTGAGCAAAACCACCTTTCTCCATACTCTTTTCTGATCGTTGTGGCGTCGTAATCTTCCATGCCTGGGATGTGATAATACTTTTTACCTGTATTAATAGAGATGTTGCCTTTGATATTGCAGTCTGGTTGAGAGTTGGTTGCAATGGGTTTGGGGATGGCTGTAATCGGAGCAGGCGAATTCTTAGATCTCAACGTTGTTGCGACTAGGGCAATACCCACTAAGACAATCAACCCGATAATCTTCTCAAGCTGATTATATTTTTTAGGCTTAGAGATTGGTCGTTGTTTAAGCTTTTGTTGATTAGCTATTGGTGCCCGAGAAACTACCCCTTGAATTGAGGCTTTTGCCGCCCGGACTTTACCTATTGGGGTGGTTACGCGCTGATACAAAATGGTATCGCCGACCTTTGGGCGGCGACTGGTTGTGGGCAGCACACTGATGTGTAAGAAAACATCTTTTCCACCATTGTTCGGTTTAATAAAACCAAAGCCCTTGTCTTCTTTCCAGGTGATTAGCTGCCCTTTGGTAAAAATAGGTTTCATGAAATGCCCCCACGCCTATCGTGTAAGTTTACGAGTCTGGTTGTGGGATGACAGGAAAGTTCTGAAATTGCCCTTGCACCTGACGCTACGTCAGGTTTTAGGATTGGCCTGTTGACAACATTTTTCTGGATTATGGGAGCGATAACGGCATGGCTAGCCTAATGAAAATTGGCGAGTTGGCAAAGCAGACGGGATGTTCTGTTCGAACGCTGCACTATTATGACGAGATTGGTTTGCTGGTGCCATCTCACCGCAATAATGTTGGGCATCGGCTCTATGGCGAACAAGATATTAAACGACTACAGCAGATCATTTCTCTGAGGCAGTTAAACTTTTCGCTCGAGGAGATTGATACGTGTCTGGAGAGCCCTGATTTTGCCTTGCCCCAGGTGATTGACCTGCACCGAGACCGGCTGCGGGAACAGATGGTGTTGTCGCGCACGCTGCTGGGTCGGTTAGATGCGATCGCAACCGAGCTAAACACCACCCAGTCAGTTGCAATCGAAAACCTAATTCACGCCATGGAGGCAATCTCAATGACTGAACCATACTTTACCCCAGCCCAACAAGCCACCCTGGACGACCGATGGCATGATGGCAACGCCGACTGGCAGGACCTATTGAGCCAGGTGCGGGCTGAGATGACAGAGGGAGCCGATATCAACAGTCCATCGGTTCGCAAACTGGCTAGACGCTGGCGATGGATTATGGAATCTTTTATCGGCGGTGATGCCCAAATTTACGCATCGTTGGTAAAAATGTACCAACAGGAAGGACCCGCGGTGGCCAGTCGGGGCACCCTGGATGCGGCTACATTTGAATACATTTTGCAGGCAGTTTCGTTTCTTTCCTTAGCGGAAGGCATGGATATGGTGATTCCCACCGCTAAGATTTTTACCCCTGCTACCCAAACTGTTTTGCAACTGGGACAAGAGGCCCTGCGTCCGTTTGATGTCAATGCCTTTGGCACAGAGGGCATGCTTTTGGGGCTACTAGCAGAGGGCGAGAGTGTGGCTGCCCAGGTATTGGCGGCTGCAGGTGTCACC
>CALBPH010000575.1 GCA_937899365.1 uncultured Leptolyngbya sp. | reverse complement strand
GTTTAACTGTCAAAAACGATAGATATTGACCCCATCAATCAAGAATAGTCTTAGTGCCCCACTAAGACGTTACACAGAAGATGAATGTTGGTGGATAGCCGCAATAGTTTATTTGAACGGGTAAAGAGACTTTAAAGCTGTCTGGATAACTGCGAGGCTATGGGTATTATCCAGAAAAAGTCTGAATAACGTGTAGTTATGATTAAAAAATGGATCGTGAAAGACTTATTAAGAAGAGGAAAGCGTTGCAAGCTAAATTGCAGATTGCAGATTGCCTAAGCCGTATTGACGGACTAATTCAATATCTCAATGAGCACGAAGTTAAATACCGCATTCATGTAAAGTGCGAAAAAGTATTGGAAGCATTACTTGCCTATCCAACCAATTTTTCTGGATTAAATTGGGCGCATATTCCCAACTCTCAGAAAGTCGCCTATTGTTCAGTTAATGAACGAAACAAGATTATCTCAGCCACTGTTACACATAATTTGAAAAAATCTGACACGGTATTTATTGTCTGGGGTGATGGTAATAAGCCTACATTGGAAATGTCTGCAGAATTTGCGGCAGAAAATTCAGGAGTTATGGCGGATCAAGATTTTGATATGTGGATTCTGAATCTGGAAAAGGGTTTCTGTCTTGAACACTACCACGAAGGATATGTGGCGTGGGTTCTTGCCTCATAACAAAAGCATACAGAAGGATGCTAGGCTCACACGCCTAATCGTCTCTTTAAGGGTTGATGTTGCGTCCCTGATGCAGTTCCGTTACCAATATCTTTAATCTTCTTTCCATAAACTTTGGCCGTTACTGCAAGTTCAGGTATAGCAGCAGATTTAATTGAGTTCTCCCCACGAAATTGTTGTGGCATCCTAAATTCACCTGTCTCGGGGCCCATCGTGTAAATCGACAGCATAGGTTGCTTCGGATGACCGATACATCGCATCCCCCCTAACGCCGCATAGTCAACAATCCAAAATTGTACAACACAAATAGCCTCATACACAGCCTGCTTAGACAAATAAACAAAACGCCAGTTTGTTGATACTATTTCAATCACTAATGGGGGAGCAATATAATCCATCGCTGAGCTAGGCAGCCCCTTCATCCGTTCCCATTCAGCAGAACCTCACCCACCTTGAGCTGAGCAAGGTTCGCAGAGGCCAAAAAATTCCAGGGTGTGATAGTAGATGGTGAATGAGCTGGTGTGCTGAAGGGAAAGCTCCAGACCCTTCAAAGGGCAAGTATTCATAGGAAACGATTGCCCACAGTCCAAACAGGTCATGTAGTGACGGTCCTGTTCCACTGCATTGTAGAGTTTCTCACCCGTTAGGGTTACCCGATGCTGCACCTTGCCCATCCGCTTTAGTACATCGAGGGCTCGGTATACCGTTGCTAAACCAATTCGCTGATGTTGCTTGATCAGCTTATGCAGTTCCTGGGCCGAAATTGGCTCATGCTGCTGTTGCAGCACCTGGAGTACCGCCGTTTGAGCCCGAGTACAGTGAACCTGAGTCATGGATTTTTAAGGATTACAATCGCATCAATTTTGAAAAATTGATGTAAAATGCTTAGGAATGATAATCATTATCATAGCGGGTTTTCATCCTATGTCATCCACATTTACGCCATCCACGTCAGTGCCTCTCCAGGCCACCACAGATGCTGCTGAAGCGACAGTGGCACCCTCTGCACCCGCTGGTGGTGGCCAAGTGCATCGTCCTCGGCGTCTGCGCCGCACCGGTACATTGCGCCGGATGGTGCGAGAAACGGTGCTGACTGCTGCTGATCTGATTTATCCCCTGTTTGTCATGGAAGGTGAAGGACAGAAAGAGGCAGTACCGTCGATGCCCAACTGTTTTCGCTATTCCCTAGACCTGTTGCTAGAAGAAGCAAAAGCTGTGTGGGAGTTAGGTATTGGAGCCATTGCTCTGTTTCCGTTAATTTCCCATCATCTCAAAGACAATGCTGGTACTGAAAGCTACAATCCAGAGGGTTTAATTCCTCGGGCAGTGCGTGCCCTGAAGCAAGCGCTGCCGGATCTGCTAGTGATTACCGATGTGGCGCTAGACCCTTACAGCAGCGAGGGCCATGACGGTATTGTCCAAAATGGTCAAATTCTCAACGATGAAACTGCTGCTGTTCTTGCCAAGCAGGCCCTAGTGCAGGCTGAGGCAGGGGCTGATTTTGTGGCCCCATCAGATATGATGGATGGCCGTGTTCGGGAGATTCGTCAGGCCTTGGATGCAGAAGGCTGGATTAATGTCGGCATTCTTGCCTATTCCGCTAAATATGCATCAGCCTATTACGGTCCATTTCGCGATGCCCTGGATTCTGCCCCTAAGTTTGGCGATAAAAAGACGTATCAGATGGATGCGGCCAATGCTAGGGAAGCCATAAAAGAGGTCGAACTTGATATTAAAGAAGGGGCGGACATCGTCATGGTGAAACCAGCTCTGGCTTATTTAGATGTGATTTGCCGCATTAAACAACACACGAATCTACCCGTTGCTGCCTACAACGTTAGTGGTGAATATGCCATGGTCAAAGCAGCAGCGCAGCAGGGCTGGATTGATGAAAAAGCCGTCATGCTAGAAACCCTGACCAGTATGAAACGGGCGGGAGCCGACTTGATTTTGACCTATTTTGCCAAAGATGCTGCCCTAGCTTTACGCCCATAGCAAGGCAGCACAATTAATGTAGTTTTGCAGAGGGAATAGTGATGTCTAGACTGAGTTTTCAGCGACATGTACAACAGTTATCAATAATGGCGCTGGGTGCAATTATCACCCTGGGTGGCTGTACAACCGCTCCTACAGCTACTAGTGATGCTGACACGTCTTCAGAAACGGCGGCTGCCCCTGAAGACGCATTGCAGGTGGTAACAACGTTTTTACCGATGACCCAATTCACTACGGCGGTGGCGGGCGATCGCGCAGAGGTGGTACAGCTGCTACCCACTAATGTAGGTCCCCATGACTTCCAGGCTAAACCGAGTGATATTCAGGCAGTTGCCAATGCAGACGTATTGGTCAAAAACGGTTTGGAAATGGAGTTTTTTTTAGATGACATGATCGAGAATGCGGAAAATTCCGATCTGGTCACGATCGACTCCAGTGAGGAGATTGCTGCGTTTGCCGGTGGTGAAGAAGCCGGTCACGACGATCACGCTGAAGCCGGTCATGATGACCATGGCGAAGAGGGCCACGACGACCACGCCGAAGAAAAGGCCCATGACGACCATGGCGAAGAAGGCCACGACGATCACGCTGAAGCCGGTCATGATGACCATGGCGAAGAGGGCCATGACGACCATGGGGAAGAAGCCCGTGCAGACGACCATGGCCATGCCCATGGTGAGTTTGACCCCCACGTCTGGCTGGACCCCAAGCGAGCCATCGAGCAGGTCGAAAATATTCGCGATGGTTTAATTGCCGCTGATCCAGAAGGAGAGGTTGAATATACTGCCAATGCGGATGCATTTATTAGCGAACTGCAAGCATTGGATGCTGATATTGCAGAAATGTTGTCCCCCTTTGCTGGGCAAACATTTGTGGTATTCCATGATTTCGCCGCCTACTTTGCCAGCAGCTATGGACTGGAAGCTGAGGTTCTAGTAGGTCTGCCCGAAGAGAATCCATCTCCAGACGATGTCAAACGTGTGGTGGATACAGTACAGGCGGAAGGTCTAAAAACTATCATGACCGAACCCCAGGCTGGAGACTCTTCTTTTAAGTCGATCGCACAGGATCTCTCCATTGGGGTAAGTGAGTTTGACCCCCTCGAAGTAGGTCCTGCAGAGGCTATACAGCCAGACTACTACCTGACCACCATGCGTCAGAATGCGGAGAATCTGGCTAATAGCTTTGGGGCATCGACTCAATCCTGGTATCCGTTCTGGGCACCTCAACCAGTGGCCGTCATCAAGGGGTGGCTTTAGTATGGAGGATGATTGATGGGGCCAGGAGAAAATAGTTGAGCGATCCAGTCTTAGTCGTTAAAGGATTAACGGTGTACCGAGAAACCCATGCCGCTGTTCAGAATGTATCGTTTACGGTACCAGCTGGCATGGATACGGCCATCGTCGGTCCCAACGGAGCCGGCAAAAGTACCCTGATCCAGACCATCTTGGGCATTTTGCCCCGTCGTTCAGGAGAGGTGTTTGTCCTAGGACAGCCGCTCTCTCCCAAAGGAAAATTGCCTGCTGCGGTAAGACAACAGATTGCCTACCTACCCCAAAATTTTCTGTTTGATCGTCGCATTCCCATTACCGTTAGTGAGTTTGTGGGATTGGGGTGGGATCGTTTGGGACTACAGTTACCCTGGACAGGTGGACGGACACGCCGCCACGCAGTGCAGCAGGCATTGACCCAGGTGGATGCCTGGCATTTGAGCCATAAGCTTGTGAGTGCGTTGTCGGGAGGAGAGCTAAAGCGCGTATTGCTAGCCTACTGTTTAGTGCGTCCTCGCCGTCTGCTGATTCTTGATGAGGCTCCTGCGGGATTAGATGTGCGTAATGAATCGGAATTTTACCGGTTGCTGCACCAGCTTAAGAAAGAACAGGACTGGGCTATTTTGCAAGTTTCCCATGATTTGGATATGGTGCGTCGCAGTTGCGATCGCGTTCTCTGTATCAACCGCACCCTTCTCTGCCAGGGAACTCCAGACCATTCTCTCACTCCAGAGAATCTATCCCTGGCCTATGGCCCTGAATTTGTTCGCTATCGCCATTCTTGCTAGTTTGGCTAATTTTTCTACCATGACCATCCAGTCTGAATTTGTCCGTGTGATTGAATTGTTTCAACTGCCCTTTATGCATCGGGCATTGATGGGCAGTGTTCTCACCGGATTTATGGGTGGCTTAATGGGTAGCTTTACCATTCTCCGACAGCTGTCTTTCTTTAGCGATACCTTGGGGCACTCAGCTCTGTTGGGTATTAGTATTGGATTTTTGCTAGGGCTGGATCCTGGCCTGGTGTTGTTGCCCTTTGCGGTTCTGTTTGCATTGGGTGTGACTTATTTTCTAGAACGTACCCGTCTCTGGACCGATGCGCTGCTAAATATTGTCTATTCATCGTCCTTGGCCATTGGCATTATCTTGCTAAGTTTTCGTGATGACTATAAGGGCGGTATCACCCATCTGTTATTTGGTGATATCCTGGCTATGCAAACCACAGACTTAATTTTTAGTGGAGTGCTGCTGGTAGTATGTGCCATATTTATAGGGCTAACGTTGCGATCTCAAATTCTCCTGACGCTCCATGAACCCATGGCGATTGCTCGTGGTGTGTCTGTGTCTGCCCAACGTACGGCGTTTATTGTGTTGTTATCCCTGGTGGTGGGTATTTCCATTAAGGCCATCGGCGTTCTATTGATTAGCGCGTTTGTGGTGATTCCTGCCTGTGCTGCCCGTCTTCTCAGCAATACTTTTGTTCAGTACATCCTAATTTCGGCAGGGTTAGGTGCGTTAGGAGCCGCCATTGGCATGATGGTCTCCGCCTTTTTCGATTTACCGTCGGGTCCCAGTATTGTCACCGTTCAACTGGTGATTTTTCTGTTAGCCATGCTCGCCCCCAACACCCGCAAGTTGGCTCTATAAATCTATCTTCTAACTATTGCTCAGCTGTTTTCTGCATATCTGAATTCAGGCATCCTCTGCAGTCTTAACTCATCTTGTTGCTTCCGGAGTTTATCTAATGACAGCTTCATCACCCCCTTTGACTACAAAAAGAGGAATGCCCGTCACCATCATCACCGGATTTCTCGGCAGTGGTAAGACAACGCTCTTGAACCATATTCTGAGCAACAACAACGATCTCAAGGTTGCTGTCCTGGTCAATGAATTTGGTGATATCAACATTGACAGTCAGCTGTTAGTGTCCATGGATGAAACCATGGTTGAGCTTAGCAATGGCTGCATTTGCTGCACCATCAACGATGACCTGGTGGATGCCGTTTATCGGATCATGGAGCGAGATGACCGCATCGACTATATGGTCATTGAAACCACAGGTGTGGCCGATCCATTGCCCATTATTCTTACGTTTCTAGGTACAGAGCTGCGGGATCTCACCCGTCTGGATTCCATCATTGCCATGGTAGATGCCGAGACCTTTACGCCTGACCATTTTGAAAGTGAAGCAGCATTAAAACAAATCAGCTACGCGGATGTTACAATTGTAAACAAAGTTGATCTTGCATCATCAGATCAGGTGCAGACATTAGAAAAGTATCTTAACAGCGTTAAAGCGGGGGTAAGAATTTTGCGTAGTCAGCAGGGACAGGTACCCCTGAAGCTGATTTTAGATGTTGGCTATAACAATCCCGAGGACTATGCCGATTTGGAGCACGCTCATGATCACCACGGTCATGAGCATGATCACCACGGTCACGAACACCATGACCATGATCATCACCACGATCACCACCACCACTCATCCCATCTCGACAATGACGGATTTGTCTCAATTTCATTTGAGAGCGATCGCCCTTTCAACGTCAAAAAATTTGAGCAGTTTTTGCAAAACGATCTTTCAAAGAATGTGTTTCGGGCAAAAGGGATTCTCTGGTTTGAGGAAAGCGACCTACGCAACATTTTTCAGCTAAGTGGTCCGCGTTTTTCTATCGATGGAGAAGAATGGTGTTCCCCACCTCGAAACCAGCTTGTTTTTATCGGGCGACATCTAAATGGCGATCACATTCAGCAACAGCTGACGGATTGCCTGGCCTGATTTTTCAAAATTCGTTAGGTTAGCCTCGTTGCTTGCCTAACGGACAATTGTCATCCGCCTTTAGCGAGTTCACCCAGCGACCGCACCCAGCGGCCCCATCCGGCAATTGTCACATCCAGTCTTTCAGTCGTTGTCTGAAGGGGGCGATCGGTTTGCGATCGCTCGAGCAATTCACCCACAATTTACCCACTAGTTATTCATGACCTTATCCGTTTCACCCGATGACATTCGTAACCAATTAATTAGTACTGAAGCAAAAGCCCCTGTCTCAGACGAAGATATGCGGCAAGCGGTGCGCACACTGCTTCTAGGGTTAGGAGAAGACCCCGACCGTGAAGGGTTACGCGACACCCCAAAACGTGTAGTCAAAGCCCTCAAATTTTTAACCTCGGGTTATCATCAGTCCCTGGATGAACTGCTCAATGGGGCTGTCTTCCATGAAGATGCCAATGAAATGGTGCTGATACGCGATATTGATTTGTTCAGTTCTTGCGAACATCATATTTTGCCGATTTTAGGCCGTGCCCATGTTGCCTACATTCCCAACGGCAAGGTGATTGGATTATCAAAAATTGCTCGTATCTGTGAAATGTATGGGCGACGGTTGCAGGTTCAAGAACGGCTAACTCAACAAATCGCTAACGCTCTCCAAGGTCTTTTACAACCCCAGGGTGTGGCCGTTGTTGTCGAAGCATCGCACATGTGCATGGTAATGCGCGGGGTGCAAAAGCCAGGTTCTTGGACTGTCACCAGTGCGATGCAAGGGGTGTTTGCTGATGATGCCCGCACGCGTCAGGAGTTTATGGATCTGATTCGCCACAATCCATCGCTCCATTAGGAGATTCTCTCAAAAAAGTTTACTCACTCACCGGGAGGTAAGCATCATGCTTATCTCCTTTTCTGTTTTATATGGGACCAGTCAACTCAGGTAGTGATGCCTAACACTCCTCGTCTCATCTGGATAATGACGAGGTTGTCTCCATTTCAATGGACCTGATTTTTACATCCCATTGTTTTATTAAGAAAAAAGGGAAGCGCTAACTTCCCTGAGGTTCCTTGAAACAAAACTTGTATGTCACCGTTATTGTACAGACCGATGCCCATTCAGCATTACTTAGTTTTCTTAAGATTGTCTGCTATTTAATAACATCTGGCCATGGCTGTTGCTGAAGGTGATTCAGGCTAACAAATCTTGCTACCCTGCGTAGACGTTTAGACGTTCAGGCAAGCAGTCTGTCGCTGCAGTGCTAGGTCAATGGCCAGATTAAGGGCGGCGCTCATACTGTCGGGGCGGGCTATCCCTTGGCCGGCGATGTCAAAGGCCGTGCCATGGTCGGGGGACGTGCGAATAAAGGGCAGACCAATGGTGGTGTTAACCGCTTGGTCAAAGGCGAGCATTTTGACTGGTATTAGTCCCTGGTCGTGGTAGAGCGCTAAATATGCATGGTGGGCCTTTTTGTCTGGTTGTTGCCAGGCTTGCGCTGGCGTGACCCACAGGGTATCAGGGGGGACTGGACCATCCAGGGTGACGTGGGGAAATCGTTGTCGTTGGCTGTTTAGCCAGGGAATGAGCCAGTCGATTTCTTCTCGGCCTAGCTGGCCTTGCTCGCCACTGTGGGGATTGAGACCTGCGATCGCAACCCAAGGCTCCACTACCCCAAAGTCCCGCGCCAAACATTCCAACAGCAGCTCCAGCTTTAACGTCATGACTTCTGGTGTCAACGCATCCGGCACTTGCCGCAGAGGAATATGGGTTGTTGCCAACAGTGTCCGCAGGGTCCATTGGGTCCTAGGAGCGCGCGCCACAAACAACATGCCAAAGCGCTTGACTCCGGCCATCTCTGCCAGCAGTTCAGTCTGACCCGGATAATGGTGACCGGCCGCTAGCCAGCAAGACTTAGCAATGGGAGCTGTCACCACACCGTTGTAACCATGGTTCAAGCAGCAACCAATGGCTGTTTGCAAGCTACGAAAACTCAAATCACCACTGGCGGCATCCCCCTGACCCAATCGAATGGTCTGGTCTGTCCCCAGAGGCACATCAATAATCGGATAATCCCCCAGGGGTAACTGCATTTGTTGGCTGAGGGCAACTAGCTGTCGTCGATTGCCCACTAACGTGATTTCCGCTGGCCTATCCGATACTTGGGGCAACGCCTTGAGCACCACCTCCGGCCCAATGCCTGCCATATCCCCCAACGTTACCAAGAGCCTCACTGGCTTACTCATTATGCTTTTGCTCCCTGGTCAGACATGACTCATGATTTCTGGCGTTGCTGATCCCCGGTATGACTTTATCTGGTAAACATCGGTACATCGCATATCTCACAGATCGGTTCATATCCTGCATCAACAACGGCTGATTTCTTCTCCCATTTTCCCAACAATAAAGCAAAGTGCTAGTGTTTCTATTCCATCAAACTTAATAAGCTCGCATCCACTTCAATAAGAGAGCAAGAGTAGAAAAGCTTACTTGTATTTCAAAATGTAAATGTAATTGAAGTCTTTATTTTGAGAGGCTTTTAGCCTGATTGATAAAAGAAAACGTAGTTGCTTATTTTAAGCTCGCCCTACTTGCCTTCGTTAGTTTGATTAGCAAAACAATAATCTGCATCACATATCTTCCTCCTGAGCCATTTTGAGAATTAAAGCATAGAGAGCGGGAGAGACGCGAAAGGTGGCATCAGCCATCAGTTTATCCATCACTGGCTTTACTGCTGCAATCAGCTCATTGGTCTTAGCGTCCACCAAAATACCTAATAGCCCAGTAATTCTAATTCCTCGTCGCTGGGCTTCTGCACGGCCCCGACGTTCATCAATCAGCAACAAATCGGCGTTGAGTTGCTGTGCTAAGAGAATAGCTTCCGATTCACCTCGATCTAAACGGGCACTTTTTTGAAAGTTGTCTATGTCCGCCTGATTTTCAACAGAATAAACGTCTATCCACTCTTGTTCTAACTGATCTAATATATTACCTCCCAAGACTGATAATTCTTGATAAACAGCCTGAGGAATGATCACATTTTGATAAAGCTTTTTCAATAGAAAAAGAGAGTCTACATTGATTAAGTTTGTAATGACTGACGTATCACTGACAATGATCACAGGCGGTTTAGCTCCCGTAAGTTTTTCAGATCTACCTCAAAATCTTCTACGTCATATACATAAAGTGGCACTTGACGAGATTTGAGCAACTCCTGAAAAGCAGATTTTTCCATCTCAGCCATTTGGGCCGCATAGCCCAGGGTTAACCTCCCTGATTGAAATAGATGTAGGGCAATTTCTTGCAAAAATTCTGCCTGACTTAGCTCAGACGCTTTGATAATTTCATCTGAAATCACGATACTCATATCAATCCACCTAAACCAGGATGCTGACCATATCCTTCATCAGGATAACTCTGCTGATTTTTTACTATCGTTTATATTCCAATCTTAATGCGATCCCATTCACGATTCAGTCTAGCCGCAATAAAAGCCCAATCAAGCCAGCTGAGATCTCGTCCCAATTACGTCCAGTTCAAAAGTATTAATCTACAGGGGACTGACTCATTTCTTGTGTATCTACGTCCGCCTAACGGCTACTGTAATCGCCATAGCTCTCAATGCCTTGATGCAAAAGGGGCGGTGACTGCTGCAAAGTGCTAGCGTTAGTAGGTTGCTATTGTCAGCCCCCCTTCCATGGCACTCAAAAATGGTTTGATGCGTACCCTTGCTGTAGCTGTTTTGCTGATACTGGTCGGCTGTGCGTCTGCGACCGATCAAACAGCTGTAGAGCCCCCAGCCTCTGAAGCGGCTACCCCAGCCCAGCCGGCTCCACCTTGTGAGGCGGATGTGGCCGCAGCCGAGGCTGAGTGTAAAGCTCGTCAGGAAGACGTCTATCAGGTCCTATCGTCCTTGGATCGAGCCACTTTTATTGGTGAGTCACCCACTAAAGGGGACCCTAATGCTGAGGTGGTGGTGGTCAAGTTTTCTGACTTTGAATGTCCGTTTTGTGCGGTGGCAGCCGTTCATATGAAGGACTTTGTTGATGAACGGGGCAATGAGGTGCTGTATGTCTATAAGCATTTTCCCCTTAAGAGTATTCATCCCGAGGCAGAGCCTGCGTCTAAGGCATCTTGGGCGGCTGGTCAGCAGGAGCAATTTTGGATTTATCACAACGGCCTTTTTGCGAATCAAGACCGTTTGGGCGATGCCTTATATGTGGAACTAGCCGAGCAAATTGGTTTGGATGTGGAGCAGTTTAATCGCGATCGCAACAGTGACGCAGCCCAATCTGCCGTTGACAGTGACCTCGCCCTAGCCGCGCAGCTTAAACTCAACGGCACCCCTCGGTTTTTGATCGGGGGCTTGCTTATCCCCCCCGGTTTTCCCACCGACGGCTTTAGCGAACTGTTAGATAACCTCAAGGCAAATCAAACAACCCAATAGTTGTTAGGGCTTGGAGTCTGATTTTTGAATGATAGAAATCAAAAAATCTAGCATTGCTCATCCAAACTATGATTTCATCTAAAAAGTATCGATAACCGACAGATTCTACAGATTGTTTCATACCTATAAATCAGCAACAACAAAAATTTTCACCACACCAGACTCTCATTACCTAAACTCACCACTCGGACTTAAGACTTATCCCTACACTGCTTCTACCATCCTAGTTACCTATGTCTGATGCTACTCGGTCCAAAATAATTGTTATTGACGATGACCCCACCGGTTCTCAAACAGTCCACAGCTGTTTACTCTTATTAAAGTGGGATGTCGCCACCCTTAAACAGGGATTGTTGGATCAGTCTCCCATCTTTTTTATCCTAGCTAATACCCGTGCCCTCACATCAGCGGACGCTGAGCGCACCACCCGCGATGTATGCCACAACCTTAAACAGGCGCTTACCGAGACAAATACGCAAGAATTTTTAGTGGTGAGTCGTTCAGATTCTACCCTGAGAGGACACTAACCCCTAGAAACACACGTGATAGCAGATGAGTTAGGCACCTTTGATGCAAACATTATGGTGCCCGC
>CALBPH010000574.1 GCA_937899365.1 uncultured Leptolyngbya sp. | reverse complement strand
TTACTGAAATTAATCAAGTAAAACATGGTTTTTTACTTTTATAGGGACTGAGGGATTTTAAGTTTGACAGTAACCGCCTTTTTGTAATAATATATTGTATAAAAGAAAAAACAAGGAATTAAAGCATTATGTATAAGAAAAGAAATTGTTGAATATCTGGAAGCTAATGCTTGAAGACTGCCAAATTCAGCTCTTCCTAAAGTAGTTAAGATGGAAAAGATAACCACATAGAACGATATAGAAATCCATGGCAAGTAGCCTTCTTTAATATTAGAATTGGATTGATAAAAGAAGGTAATCAAGAAGAAAAGCAAAGCTAAAGTGAAAATGATTCCTAATCCCAACGGATAATATCCTGTGACTTTGCCAAAAGATCCGCCAATGAGATTGAAGTAATAATTTAAAGCATTCAAAGGATGACTAAAACTATATCCAAGAGAAGGATGAGAATCGGGTTTATTATATCCTGCTAAATATAAGATAGTAGATGTTATGAATCCAATTCCCCATAGAGTTGTAGCGATGTATCTTTTTCGACCAGATAATTTTGCTGTTAAAAACATGGGTGAACTAGCAAGCCAGCAAAAAAGGCCTTGTGCTAATGTGAAGCTGGCTATCCAACAGCTTAAGAAAGCTACAGTGAAATGAATGAATCTTCCAGTCGAATTAAAAATTAATAACGACCTGATTGAAATACAAAGTAAAAGAACTACTAAAAACCAGGCGATTTGAAATCCCCAAAGCCAGTTCTCATACTGGGATATTGAAAAGAGAAGTAAGTTCGAGATAAATATTGATATACCTAAAAAGTGTATAGAACTATTAGAAAATCTAGTCGGATTTTCAAGATCTTTTGTGGCCAGGCTTCCTAAAGTAAACGCTGTGAAAGTGACAATTGTAAAACTAATGAATAGCTCTAGCTTGATATTCCAATCATTTATCAGATGTGTTGTCAGTAATACAATTATTCTAAGAGAGAAAATTCGGTGTTCATTATGTTGTGTGAAAAGATCTCTCAGAAAGATCTGTGAAGTATACTTTCTATGCAGGAGATCTGCTAGTGCAGTCCATTGATCCCAATAGGGTACGTCTACACCATATGTGAAAATAAAATTCAGCAGCATTAATGCTGGAATACAGGCAAGGAAAAAATAAAAAAGCTTTGAATATTTGTCACTCACCGGTGATTGGAAAATATTCTGAAAATCAATGGTCATACCGAATAACTATTTTTCTATTTCAGTGATTTAGACAAGTTCTACAAAACAATCGTCACCGATCATAAACCTGGATGCTTTTGGTCGTTTTGGACTATTAATAAGCTTACTGCGCCGCCCAATGACACTGTCTACAATGCGGCAATCGATATCCTCAATGATTGCCCCTTGAAGGATTACGCTATGTTCAAGATCGGTGTTAATTAGGGTAACACCATCACCAATGCTACTGTAGGGACCAATAAAACAATTTTCAATGTGACAGTATGCCCCAATAACAACGGGTCCACGAATAGTAGATTCAATGATTTGGGTACCTGACCCCACTTGAACTCGTCCAGTAATCTGACTTTTGCTATTTTCAACTCTCACAGAAGAGGGAAATAGACTGGTATCTAGTAAAATTCGATTTGCCTCTAGCAAATCATCTTTTTTGCCAGTGTCTAACCACCACCCTGATAGTTCAGAGGCTTCAACAGGTTGGCGATTATGGATCAATTTCTGGATCGCATCAGTAATTTCTAGTTCGCCACGGGGAGACGGTTTAATCTGTGCAATGGCCTGATGAATTTGTGGCGAGAAAAAATAAACCCCCACCAAGGCTAAATCTGATGGAGGAGTCTTGGGTTTCTCCACAAGCTGCTGAACACGCCCTTGGTTATCCAGCTTGGCAACGCCAAAAGCGGTGGGGTTATGCACCTGTTTGAGCAGGATAAGAGCATCGAGGTGGTTTTGTTTGAATTTTTCGATGAAGGTATCAAGATACATTAGAAAAGGAGAGTCTCCTAAAAATGACTGGGCTGTTGTCACTGCATGGGCTAATCCTGCTGGGCTATCTTGCAAGAGATAGGAAATGTTAGCACCAAATTTTTCACCCTGACCTGTCAATTCACGAATCTCGTCACCTGTTTCTGGGCTGATAATGATGCCAATGTCAGTAATACCAGAAGCGACAATATTCTCGATGCAGTACCACAGAATAGGTTTATTCATGACTGGCACCAGCTGCTTGGCCCCTGTGTAGGTCAAGGGACGTAACCGGGTACCTCTACCACCAGATAAAATCAGCGCTTTCATCACACTAGCTCACTCAACATTTGTCGTAGGCTATCTCGCCAGTAAGGGGGAGCATGCCCTAATAGGTCTCTCAATTTTGTACAGTACAGCGCCGAATTGGCGGGCCTTTTGGCCACCGTCGAATACTCGGCGGTGGTAATGGGCACAATGTCTGGAGCTTTGGTTAGCAGCCCCAGCGCTATGGCCTCTGAGAAGATTGCGATCGCAAAGTCATACCAGCTAATCGCACCGCTGTTGGTGAAATGGTATGTCCCCGCCGTGTCAGCCACAGGCAATGTAATTAATCTCGCGGTGGTCTCGGCAATATCGTTTGCCCAGGTCGGCGTACCCACCTGATCGCTCACCACTTTAATCACAGGGCGGTCCACCCCCAGACGCAACATGGATTTGACAAAGTTACCCTTCCACCTCGAGCCATAGACCCAGGCGGTACGCACAATCAGATGCTGCGGATTTGCAGCCTTTACAGCCTCTTCTCCGGCCAACTTTGACCGACCATAGGCACTCACAGGACAGGGTGGATCTGACTCTAAATAGGGGCGACCCTGGGCCCCATCAAACACATAGTCCGTGGAGAAATGCACCATGGCAGCGTTGCAATCAGCCGCGGCTTTGGCCAAGACACCCGGCGCTTCGCCGTTGATGCGATGGGCTAACTCCAACTCGCTTTCAGCCCCATCCACCGCCGTATAGGCTGCCGCATTAATCACCCAGTCGGGACGCTGATCAACAACAGTTTGATAGGTCTGCTCTAAATTAGTCAGATCCAGCTGTTCGCGGCTGAGTTGAACCACCGTGAGGGGCTCTTTTAATAACCGCCCTAGCTCTTGACCAACCTGCCCGCCACTACCAATCAGAAGTACTTTCATTTAAGGAAACAGCTCCGCATCTTTGAGTAACTGCCCAGCCATATCTTTGTCCGACAGTATGGGGGCAGACTCTCCCTGGGGCCATTCAATCCCTAACTCAGGGTCGTTCCAGAGCAGGGTACGTTCACCTTTGGGCGCGTAGTAATCAGTGGTTTTATAGAGAAATTCGGCCTGGTCAGACAGCACCAAAAACCCGTGGGCAAAGCCCGCTGGTATCCACAGCTGCCGTTTGTTATCGGCGCTCAGTGTCTCCCCCACCCATTGACCAAACGTGGGAGAACTACGGCGAATATCAACCGCCACATCAAACACAGCGCCCGAGGTGACACGGACTAATTTGCCCTGGGGTTGTTGTATCTGATAGTGCAGCCCCCGCAAAATGTTGTGCTTAGAGTAAGAGTGATTGTCTTGGACAAACTCTACCTCTGTTTGGATAGCGGCTAGAAAGGCCTGATAATTAAAGCTCTCAAAGAAAAAACCACGATTGTCGTGGAAAACCCTTGGTTCAAAAATTAAAACATCAGGAATACGGGTGGGCGTAACTTTCATAGGGGCGCTATCAATGGCCGTCAACGATATCAAGCAACACGGTTAGTTTACAGGGGTATCGACACTTTGTATTGCATCCTCAGATTCAGCGGTGCTGCTGACCAGATGGCGAAACTTGGCTCGCCATCCCTGGCGTTTTAAGCTCTCTAGGGTGACAAACTCGACGGTCATATTAGCGCCCCACCAGCTGTGTACCCGCTGTTGAATTTGCTCTGGGTTTCCCCCTGGTTGCAAAACAATTCTCAGGGTTAGGGTCTCGGGGGTCTTTTGCTCTAGCTGAAATTCGTCGATGCCCCCTAGACGATCTAACAAGTCTTGAATGTAGTGGGTGGGGTAGCTACGGTCCCCCAGGGTGCCCATGTCATGAATGCGGCCAACGATATTGGTGATGTGGAATTCACCATCCACTTGAATCAGTTCCCCCAAGTCTCCGGTGCAATAGCGAATCAGGGGCATGGCGGCATTGGTTAACCCGGTAAAGACCAGTTCACGATCGTCATTACCGGTAGCTCGAATTTCAGGCCAGACAATGTAGTCTAACACCCGCAGATTACGGGTTCTATCAAACTCGGTGTGGGCTACGACACCAAATTCGGCGTTGCCATAGCGATCGTAGATCTGACAATCAAATACGTTTGCGATCGCATCGCGCTTCTTACGATCTAATACCTCACCCGTAGACTCAAAGACAGAAAATAGCTTTTGCGCTGGGTAATCGTCCTTTTCCGCCAACAGGGCCAAGCTGTACAGCGTCGACGGATGCCCCTGAATGCCATAGGGTCGCTCAGCCTTAAGCTTTTTCAAAATGCCCCGCAGAGACTGGGGGTCAAAGGCGGCTGTTGTAATATTCACTCGGTTGAGGGTGATGCATTTGATCGTCTCAACCAGCTGGGCTCGACGGGATAACGCCTCGGGAAACTCGCTAGAGAAGTGCACCTCCTTCATATAGCGTTTTTTTCCCGTCCATTCCAGCACCCACAAATTGGCCGCCGCCGTCCAATCAAGCGCCGCTTGATCATAATAAATCAGGGTTGATGGCCCCGTTGCCCCGACCGTTTTGCGAATAAGCAGCCCCGCTTTATACACCCGCTCGCTCTGGAGACGCACCCCCTGTTCCCGCAGAATATCTTTGGTGAGATAGGGCAAATCCTTTAGATAACGAATGTCAGTCTTGAGGGTTTCAGGATCAAAATTTTGCTGGGCAAACAACTCTCGATAATAGGGAACGTCCCGCCCGGCCGTCGCCACCACCTCATAGAGCCGCTGCTGATTGGCCTTCTGCCGCGCTTCCCGTGGCAGTTGAGCAAACTCTTTCATTGCCGCTAGTTTCGGCAAAATTTCGCGTTTTTGTTGTCGCTCTACCAGTGGATAAAGGACATAGCTAATCAGCGCTCTAGTCATAGGGGAATTAACGGTTGCACAAGTTGAGTGTACACCTGCTGTAGCTGCTGGGCAGCTCTCTGCCAGGTAAAGGATGTCGCAATATGGGCGGCCAAATCAGGCGAAACCGGAGCTGCCAGCTGCTGGCGAATACCCTGGCGAATGCTCTCAACAGAGGTCGGATCGACATAGGTCACCCCATCACCAAAATATTCTTGGGTGCAGCCCTCTTGGGTAATCACCACTTTAGCCCCTTTAGCAGCAGCTTCTAAAGCAGCTAAGCCAGGCGTTTCTAATAGGCTAGGCAACACACATACGCTACAGGCCCGATAGGCCGATAGCAATAGGGAACTGTGATGCTCCACATAGCCCAAATAGCGAAAACATCCCTGCCCCGCCTCAACACACCGATCAAAATACGCCTGATCGCGAATATTGCCTAGCATCACCAGCGGTATATCCAAGTCTCGCACCGCCTGCACCAAATTCAGCTGGTTTTTACGCGGCTCAATATTCGCCACATTTAACAAAAACGGTGGCTCTATCCCATAGGTATCAAGAAATAGCTGGGCATCGGCCCCATGGCGCAAAAAGTAATCATCCACCCCATTGACAATCGGAAAAAACTTTTCCCTAGGCACCTGAAAAATAGACGCGAGGGCCTCCGCTTCTGCCTTGGAGTTAGGCAGTAGGGCATCGGCCAGATTGAGCAAGTGCTGAATTTCACCGATGGGGTAAATGCCAGCCCCATAGCTCTCTTGTGTAATCCACAAAATTGGAGAAATCACCAAGGGTAACCCCTTCGCCTTTGCATAGTTACAAAAGATCGATGAGCCCCCCTGCACCGAGAAATGGTGAACAATGTCGACCTGATCAAACTGGGGCTGCCACATGTCGTACAGCACAACCTCCACCCCCAGAGATTCAAGGGCTTCTTTGCACTTCAGTAGCTGAACTTCTCCACCGCCAGGACAGTCAAAGGCAATGGGAAACGCGTTAAATAGAACTCGCATGGATGTGTTGTAAACAAGATTCCAACAGACGCCAGATGGCCCGACCGTCGCTGGCAACGGTTAACTGCTGGCACCGCTGACGTTGGCCCGCCAACAGCTGCTGGAGCTGATGGGCATCAAACAGGGTATTGTGCACAACCTGGGCCAGCTGGGCCATATCTTTTTGGTAAAACACCAATCCTGCTTCGGCTAAGGTTTCTCGCACCGCCGTTTGGGCAAAGGCAAATACGGGCAGGTCAAAGGCCATGGCCTCTAGCAACGGGATGCAAAATCCTTCGTGTTCACTCATCATCCAAAAAGCATCGGCCTGCTGGTAAAGAGACTTGAGCTGTCCGTCGGTCACTGACCCGAGAAAGTGAATGCGTGCCCTGACAGCTTCGGATTGACTCTCTAGGGCCGCCTGCAATGCTGGCTGATAGGTGTGAAATCCGTTAAACCCGGCAATCAGCAAACAGCTATCTGGATCGAGGGCAGCGTACTCACCATAGAGGTGGATCAGATCTTCTATTTTTTTATGGGGGACCACACGCCCCACGTAGAGAAATTTGCGGGGGGCCGCGGGCAGCTCACTGGCAGTAGCGGCAATGGCATCCCACTTTTTAGGGTCTAAGACTGGGGGAATAATGGCCACGGGCACATCATCTCCCCCCAGCATGGAGCGATAGGTCACCGCAGACGCCTCAGAGATGGCGGCTTTTAGCTCAAAGTCTTGAGTCACGGGGCCCTGGTCATAGCCCCGCTGACACTGGTCCGCCAGTGTGGGCTCAAACGCCGCTAAAAACTCAGGTGGGGTAATGCCATAGAAACAAAGCACTTTGCAACAGGTGAGGGCGGCAATTTGCTCTAGCTGAGGCAAGTAGATCGAAAAATGAACAATTACGATATCGCTCGGTTTAACCTGGTCAGCGAGACGCTCTAGCGGATAAACCAGGTCAGCTAAATAGGGTTCATATCCCTCGGCATAGAGCTGGCAGGGCACCCCATGGCGCTGCATTAGCTTGTAGAGGGCGATAACAAAATTACCCACACCATCACGCTCATGGACATTATTCACCACCATATGGACCGTGGTCTGCTGAGGCCACACATACCAAGGAGAGATCAGATGCTGAATAGAGTCAAAATTTGTCTGAAACGCTTCTAGCTGGGCAAGCAAGGGGACATCGGCAATCATGGGAGCCAAAAATCTAGGGGTCAAAAATGGTGAAAAAGCTAGCGAATATCCAAAGGAGACAGTCCCTATGGAGCGGCAGACCGTTTGCGTTTCCATGCCAGCTGCATGAGTTCGATCATCTGCTGACAGCGGCTTTGCCACGTATGGGACTGGGCTGCGGTTATGCCTGGCTGAGCGTGGGTGGCATCCACAGCAAATGCTGCGCTCAGAGCCTGCTCAAAACTGTCCACTGACTCCGTCGGCCAATAGAGCGATTCGTAGTCCGCCAGGGCGGGTAAGCGAGTGCCAACCAGGGGCTTACCCGCCGCTAAATATTCAAAAAATTTCATGGGAAACATGGACCGAGTATAGTCGTTGAGCAGACAGGGCAGTACCGTCACGGCAAAACCACGCAGGTAGTCTGGCAAACGGTCATAGGGGCGATAACCCAAAAAGTGCAAGTTAGGAGCGATTAACTGCTCTAGCGTTTTGGTGGGCAGCTCCACTTCACCAATCATGACCCAGTGCCAGGTAGGGTGACGCTGGGCAATGGTTTGGATTAAATCAAAATCGAGTTTGTGGGTCTTAATGGCACCGATAAAGCCAATGCGCGGTTGGGGAATGGCGGCCAGATCAGCTGGCAAGTCCCCTGGCAACCGGGCCTGGGCAAAGTGGTCATAGTCAGCCACGTTGGGGAAATAGTGGACTTTTTTAGGTGCGATCGCACCTAATTTCTTCCGTAAATTTAGACTGGTCACAAACACCACATCAGCCGCTTGCCACATTCACCTGATTTAGCCACTGCAGCCAGGGCTGATGAGGCAGCGGAATCACCAGCGGCGTTAATTCCCACACATTGGGAGCGACCGAGCGCAGCCCCCGTAACGATTTCAGCAGCCGCCGACCAATACGACTTAAATCACGCTTACTGGCCGTGGGCTGACGTAGCCCTAACGATTCTAAATAGAGAACCCGAAACCCCTGCTCCGATAGGCTTTGAGTCATACGCTGATTATTGGTCCAGTTGGCCTCCGACCAATCCGCCGTCGAAAAAACGATGATATCCCTAGGTAAGGCCACAGAAGATTGCCAGAATCAGCTACCTTTGAAATTTAAGCAGAAATCGGGATCGTTTCTCCCCTCCAGCCCACTTGCAGGGGTGGCGTAGCCTGCATCGGCACCTGGGTTGATTGCCACTGCACCCGCAGCGATTGGGTTTCATCAACGGCGATGTTGAGCAAGCTACGTTTACGGACAAAGTCTAGACACTGCACCAGGTTGGGGAACCAGATATCCCCCTGGGACTGAATAAAGGTGAGAAAGTCTTTATGGGCCGAGAGCCTTTCTGCTTCGGTATCCCAACCGTACTGATAGGCAGCAGAAAAGGGATGGTCTAGATAGCCAAACAGCAGCCCCGCCTTGAAATGATGGGCAAAGCTTTCACAGTAGGGCTCCATAGAATTGCCGTAGCGATGGTAGCAATCGCCGTGGAGCATACATTGCTGGCTATGGGAAATCAGCGGCTTGTCACACAGGGGCACCTGGCCAGATCGACCTAACAGATATTCAGGATCGTTATGAATGATGCCGCCCACAAACCCCATATAGTCTGCATCGGCCAGGGCCTGTACTGCGTAGGGGGGGTTCTGATGAAAGGGCGATACGGCATAGTTGATGGTTCCAGCCTCGGGCAAGTTTGCCTCCAGCCAGGCTTTTGAGTCCTTAGCTTCTTGCAAAGCCGCGGCATAGTCCACAACCCAATTGGGTGGGTGGGAGCAGGAGTGGGACACAACGGCTACCCCATGGGCAAGCCCATCTATCTAAAAGGTCATGTCATTGGGTTGGGGAGGCAGACCGGTAACGACGGCCAAGGACAGGGGCACACCCAGCTCTTGGTACAGCTCAAATAAAGGGCGAGCCGTTTCAATGCCCTGGTCGCAGTCGAGCCGCATGGTGACAGCCCCCTCATAGCCTGCCGGGATTTCCATAATGTGGGGGATGCAGACTAGCTCATCAGCCCGGTAGTGGCTGCAAAAGTTTTCGATGATGGTCCACTCGAGGCTATCGATGGGGCCAACGGCTCGGTTAAACCAGAGGATTGAGCTGTCAGGGGTGTTTGCGATCGCAGCATACACCGTCACAGCCGCCCCCGAAGCATCCAAAACCTGCGCTAGGGGAACGGCCCCAGTCGCTGTAGCGAGCTGACCAATGGACCAACAACTCCCTTCAGTCGTAATACGACCAAACCCCAGCGTATTCCACTCATCCGTAAAGTCATAGCGGCTCAGCGGACGGCCCTTTATCGCCAGTGAGGCTAAGAGACCGTGCTCCACGTTATAGACAATAGAAGCCGCAGACGCATCAAACATCTGGCTAGCCGATGTCCTTACCTCACCTAAACCATGGATGCCTGAATCTAACGCACGCACATCAATGCCAATATCATTGGCAAAGCCAGGCCCCAGACTCCCCAAAACAATAGACTTGCACTGTAGCGATAGTAGCTCAGCTAAAATTTTACGCTCAGAGTCCCGCGGATTTAGAAAACAAACAATTTGCCTACCTTTTATCCAAGACAAATCAAATTTCTCATAAGAAAGAGAAGCAACTTGGCTAATAGAGAACGATCTCTGCAAAGCAACCCGGACTAACTCAGCAGAAACAAGATCACTGGAATGGCTAAGCAGAATAATTGACACAACTAATTTATCGATGGTGAAAGAAAGAACTTAAGGCAACGGATATCTACTTATACACATTCTCTCTGCCAAGTTTTTCAAAACTTTCAGTCCATTGCTGAGCGGCTCTTGGACTAGTCGTCAAAAAATAGTCACGGAGGCCCGATTCGTTACCAGCATCCTCCAAATCATCAACATAGTCTGCATACTTACGAATAATTTCCCGTTCAAAGTCAAATAAGCAGCACTTCAATAATCGCTGTCGATCCACAGGATAAACTAAACTTCGTATACTATTTTTCTCTCGAACAATAAACTCTGACAGGGTACGCTCCAATAAAAAGGCAATATTTCCCACCGGAACACCTTGATTAGAGTAGTTGGCATAGTAATAGGTAGGTTCATAGAGAAACCTATTAACGTCTGGACTCTAGCCAGACGGATTGGTATTAATAACCCGAAGCAACACCTCATTTAAGTAACGCTCCCAAAAATCAGCATTCCCAAACCAATAACTGCACGTTGCCAAAGAACTGTTGCTCTGTCGTCTCTTCGGATTTACCAGACCTTCCACCCTACATTCTTGAAGGCTTTGAGCTGACTGCTCTGTAAACGGGAAAGAGGAGCGATTATCTGAAAATTGCCACAAGTTGAAATGACAATAGGCAAATTGAGGAAAGGGATTAATGACATAAACATCATATCCAGGATTTTTCTGTATCCAGTCCTTAACCTCAATACCGTTAAGCTTGGCCTTTTTTTCAAAATTGATAGAAACTGCACCAACCACATCATGTTTAAGATGCAGCTCCTTCTCAAAAATATCTTGAAAAATCTGAAATTCTCGCAACCATGGTCTAGGGTTATGGATAAAGTCTATCGATTGAAATCCCGCAGACAGGCGATCAAAATCCCTTTCAAATATACAGTTTTGATATAAACCAATATTCATATCTGCTAGTCAATAATCAACGATGCCTCAGCCAAAACCCTTTTCGATGGCACTACCTACTGAGCACAGAATTTAACTTCCTTTACGGCGAGAGCTAGCTGCTCAATAAGCAGTAGCTCTCGCTCCAGATTCCATGCTGCTATTTTTGTGCACACACAGCAAATGAAGGTCCATTAGGATGATTCACATCATCAAAGTTAACCTGAATATTGGAAAAACCAAACTCTTGCAAAGCATTTAAGATGCTGTCCTTAGTAAGCCACTTACTAATCTGCTTAGGACCACCACAAAAACCCGACCAGTTTAAAGACTGTTTATACGCTTGTGTAGAATAACTATAAGAAAAGCCATCATACGTCTCTGACGCTACAGGGCTAAATTTATGTGCAAGTTTCTCATTTTTAGAAATGATTCCTTCATCATAATAATGAGTCCACAAAAAGAGACGTTCTGTAGCTTTTGAGGTTAATTGAAGTAGTTCAATTGGATCTACTAGGTGATACAACACTCCACTAGCAAAGACCATTTCATAGGCTGATGTCTTCTCCTTTAGAAAAGAAGTAAAATCCCCTAGCAGAAACCTAACTTTATGAAGGTTTAGAACTTCTTTTACACAGAGGCACTTTAAAAAAGCACGCTTGTTAGCTTCAATAGCCGTTACCCGTGCAGCACCCCTATCTTGAAACATGTAAGAATGCCCGCCTTCAAGAGGGCCTAGTTCAAGAATATTCCAGTCCTTAAATCCACCAAATACCTCTTCTGCCCATAACAAACGAGCATCTTCAAACAATGCTGCCTGCCCTGGCTGAGTCTCTATACCAAGAGAGTC
>CALBPH010000573.1 GCA_937899365.1 uncultured Leptolyngbya sp. | reverse complement strand
CAGCGGTGGATGACCTGCTGCGTCTCCCAGACGATCACCCGACCATCGGCATGATTTTATGCAAATCTAACGACGCCACCGTGGCCGAGTACTCCCTACGGGATGTCAACAAACCCATTAGCGTAGCCACCCATCGTCTCGGGCGAGAGCTACCCGCGGATCTAAAAGGGACATTGCCTACAGTGGAAGAACTAGAGCAGCAGCTGGATAACGCCCAACTACCAAAGACTCCTGAAAATAAGGTTTAAGGCGGTTACCTTTGAAAACACCTCTAATACCAAACCCGAATTCATTAAACCCGATTAACAATAAACAATTCTGTAGGGGCACTCCCTTGTGAAGGCTTCTCGATACTGGGCACCATCAGCCAGGATTTCGTATCAGTTCAGCAACGACCCAAAATTAACCCTTTACAGTGTTATCTAAGCTCACGGCCCCTGCACCGGTATAGATCATCATTAGCAGGCCACCAATCAACCCCACATTTTTCAAAAATGCATTGAGCTGTTCGCCATCGACAACAAAGTTGTGGAACATCAGCGTTGCCGGGATCAAAAAGATAATGAGCAATAGTGCACCAATTTTGATCTTGTAACCTAACAGTAGCGACAGGCTACCCAGTAGTTGAAAAATGATGGTGAATGCTGCTAGCAAGCCACCTAGCGGTAGCCGTTGACCTAGCATGGCAGCAAACCCGCCAAAACCCGTTAGGTGGGAAATACCAGCTTTGAAAAATATGAGAGATAAGCAGATGCGTGCAGCCAGGGGTAGATACTTCATGGTTCAGACTGAGTGATTTCGTATTGCTTGGGGACCAGATATAGAAATAGGTACCACCACATTAAAATCACCAGCGATGCCGGCATGGTAATCCACCAGCGATGCAACCATACCCAGCTAATAGCCGGGATAGTTAGACCGGTTAAAACGATGGACCATGGCTGACACCACCAGGGTTTTAACTGCCAGAGAGATGTGGATTTTTCGGATGATGGTTCCATGGGTATAACAATTGACGGATGTATGCCTCTTAGGGAGAGGCTACGCCAATGTCGGTTGTGGGGCAGATTAGCTGTTTTAATTTAAGGCTTTCAGGGACACTCACTGTCTTAGCTAACCTGACGGACGCAATCAAGGGCGGCTCATGAACCCAGGGTAGCGCGTAGAAAATAAGCGATCGTTATATTACGACTGGCGAAAAAAAAAGCGGTTGAAGCAGCACTGCTGCCTCGCCCGCTTCTTGTTAACCCACCCCAGGAGCTGCCCGTTAAAAACAGACAGCCCCGGTCCTGAAATTGCTAGCATCAACGGACGCTAACAAAACTTGAGGAGTTCTATGGCAAAGCTGTAGGCATCGTTACGAAGGCCAGTACAGCTGCTTTCACGCCCTACAACCTGAAACACTCAAATGACTAATGTTTCAAAGCTGGTAGAAACATGTCGAACTATCAACTTGATTTAAGAATCCCATGAGAAGCTAACAAATAGGTGTAATTACTTATTTTCTTTATAATTGGTCCTTAGCGGTTGCTGTTGATACGGTTTGTCTGTTGCCAAGCATGGGGATCAGGTCAGCCTGGGTGTCTGCTGGGTTGCTTGTGGTGATTTGTTCTTTAAAGTGCGCTAGTCATGATTGATTTGGGTGATGCCTACGATGTCAGTAACTTAGATTTTTATCGTCAGCACCACGGTCAGCAGCTGTATTACCGGTGGGAGGGGACGGTTTGGTGGCGACGATCCCCTGAGTCTGCGTTGGAAAGGATATTTGCGATCGCAGGTATGAACGCCACCAAGGTTTTCCTATGCTCTGGCGAAAACGGCAGCTATGGCCACCGCATTAACCGTGAGCTTGGTTTGTATTGCGATCCAGATACGGGTGATGTGCTAACTCAGTGGCAACCTTTTCCCCATCAGCCGCCCGTACCCGTCGTACCCATCGCCAACCGCGTAGTGCAGGGAGATGTCACGCCCAAGATAACCACCATCCCGGCCGGTGAACCTTACCTGAAAAAGGTTCAAGAGATTCCCCTCACCTATCCCCATCCTTTGGCCGGTGATCCTAAGTACCGCGATCATTGCCCTGGCGAAACCTTTCAAGGCACTGAATATTTCACCACCTATGCCGTCCGCCCTGGGGTCAACGCACCGACCCCCCTTTGGGCCCGAGACTGCCCCTGGCTCCCGTGGATGAAGCTGGGGTATGGGCACCCAGCCCGCCTCAGGTTAGAGACCACGAATCAGCGAGTGGATAGATTTGAGGATTTAAATCCGAAGCTGATAGAGGTGATCCGTCAACGTGTTCACCTCTATCAGCACACCCCCGACGCCACCGATGAACCCAATGTCACCAGCACGACCTATTTCAAACGCCACTTTGACGCCTATCAGGCAGGGGAAGAATTTCCGATTAGAGAAGTTGAGTAGGGGTATAGCAAATGTCCTGATGCATTAGGACATTTGCGCGTCAGGTTAGCCGTTGAAACTAAAGGCTTTTAAGAACAACCGTTGTATTGACTAACCTGACAGATGCTATACATGGGCTGCCAATCTGGCCATAGCTATGGACGGCACAAACTTCTGAATGCATTCAGTTGTGTCCTGTACTATGGCTCAAAAAGGTTGATTTCCTGGG
>CALBPH010000572.1 GCA_937899365.1 uncultured Leptolyngbya sp. | reverse complement strand
GTCACCGCAGGCGTTTATGCCAGGGAACAGCGTGGTAATACAAGCGACTCTCCTAGCGATCAAGGCGTTACCGCAGGCGGCTATCCCAGGAAGCAGCCCGAGCGGGTTAAGATATGGCCCATTGTCCAGGAAAGTCTTCAGGGGTCGGCCCTATCGGCGCTCCTGCTTGGCCTTGCCCTAGGCATATTAACCCGGCCAGAAAGTGTCTATGAGAGTTTCTTCAATCCTCTCTTTCGCGGTCTGCTTTCAATACTGATGCTAGTAATGGGGATGGAGGCTACAGCAAGGATTGGTGAGCTGCGTAAGGTGGGCCAGTGGTATGCCCTATATGCAGCAGTGGCCCCGCTGTTCCACGGGCTGATCGCCTTCGGGTTTGGGATGATTGCCCACTTTGCGACAGGATTGAGCCCTGGCGGTGGCGAGAGCCAGGCCGTCATCGCCGCCTCCAGTTCAGATAGCTCCGGAGCACCCACGCCACGAGCCGGTATCCCTTCGGCCAATCCCTCCGCCTACATTGGCTCGTCCACAGCCGTTGGTACACCGGTTGCGCTTGCCATCGGCATCCCCCTCTATATCGGTCTTGCCCAGGCGCTCATGGGCGGCTGATCGCTTACCTGCTCCCGACAGCCAGAACAGCCCAGTGCTGTTTTTCTAACTGTCTAATCAATTAATAAACACACACATCGAGAGGTAACCCCCATGACTCAACAAGCCAGCAAGCTCGTCATCGTTACAGAAAAGTTATTGTTGAACAAGATCGCCAAGATCATCGATGCAGCCGGAGCAACCGGTTATACGGTGGTGGAAGCTGGCGGTAAAGGCAGTCGCAACGTGCGCTCGTCGGGACGACCCACCGTTTCTGACACCTACTCAAACATAAAATTTGAGGTGCTCACCCCCAATCGAGAAATGGCCGTAACGATTTCGGACGAGGTGGCCGCGCAGTTCTTTGACGATTATTCCGGTATCGCCTATCTCTGTGACGTGATGGAGGTCCTACACGCCCACACGTTCTAACTCAATTCCCGGTCACCCAAAAAGTCGGGGTTAAGCTTTTTGAGTGACCGGTTTTTATGGCTATATGAGCCTTACGTCTAAGCACATTAGCGACGCAACCCATTGACCAGCTAACTGTGTTAATCCATAATGCCAGGTCTAGACAGCTGTGCTGATGTGCCAAAAGAGAAAATAACATGAAAGCTATTTGGTATGAACAACCGGGCCATGCGTCAGACGTTTTGACCTATGGCGATATGGACCAGCCAGAACCAGGGGCGGGGGAGGTGCGAGTCAAAATCTACGCTTCGGGTATTAACCCCTCCGATACAAAGTTCCGCAGTGGCTGGATGGGGCTAAAACAACCCTACTCAAAAACGATTCCCCACAACGATGGTGCCGGTGTGATCGATGCCGTCGGCGAAGGCGTTTCCCCTGGACGTGTCGGAGAGCGCGAGTGGCTCTATGAAGCCCAGCGTGGCTCTGCTTTTGGCACAGCAGCTGACTATGGGGTGGTGCCTGCCCATAAGGCCGTGCCCATGCCAGAGTCTCTAGATTTTGCAGCGGGGGCGAGTCTGGGGGTACCGGCAATGACGGCCCACTTCTCGATCTTTAGTGACGGTCCCATTACCGATAAAACAGTGCTTGTCCATGGCGGTGCTGGGGCAGTGGGTATATATGCCATTCAGCTAGCTAAATGGGGCGGTGCAACAACTGTTTTGGCAACGGTGAGCAGTGATGAAAAGGCAGCTGTTGCTAAACAGATGGGGGCCGACTGTGTAATCAATTATCGTCAAGAAGATGTGGTGGCACGGGTGAGAGAACGGGTAGGGAAGAAAGGGTGTAACCGGATTGTCGATGTCGCCCTAGCTGCCAACATTGACAGCAACGCCAAACTTGTTGCCCGTAATGGCGTCATTGCCACCTACGAGTCAGGAAATGCACCCACTGTAGAGATTACCTTTTATGAATTACTCTACAAAAATGCCGC
>CALBPH010000571.1 GCA_937899365.1 uncultured Leptolyngbya sp. | reverse complement strand
GGGACGGGGCTGACCATAAAGACTCGGTGTGAAAACCAGACTAATGTCTGGGTAAAACGCTATAAATGTAACTTGATAAAACGCTAGGAACGCAACTTAATGTAAGTTATCCCAGCTGTCTAAATAATGCTATTCGAGCACGGCGCTAAGGACTATCAGTCAAATGAGAACCATTTGCCTAACGCCATTATGTTACGAGGGGCGTCAGGGGCCAGTCAGTTATGGTTAATACTGTGTCGTGAACTGTGTCGTGCCCATTAACGATTTTCATACTAATGACTAAAAATCACAGGTTCCATATTTATATCAGCTATCGCCGCAGCTAACTGACAACGCTAATCAAAATCGGGCAAAGCCTGTAAGTGGCTCAAATTGAGCGGCGGCTCAATTTGAGCGATATAATCCACAGGATTGTTTGGGGAGCTTGATTTGTTTTGCAGAATGTCTATAAAGCTAGCTTGCTACCGTTGCTGTTCCAGCGCTTTGGGGCCGATCCAGAAACGGTCCATCAACAGACACTCCGAACGCTAGCTTGGATTGCTCAGCCCCCCACAACGGCGCCATATTGGACCCAGCCGGCCCGACGGTTTGCCCAAGCTTGGTGTGAAAATAGCTGTCTGATGGCCTCCCATCGTCTCCATCAGGTTTTATGGCAGCAAACATTTACCAACCCCCTGGGGTTAGCCGCTGGCTTTGATAAAGATGGCGTTGCGGTGGAAGGTTGGCCGCTGATGGGGTTTGGCTTTGCAGAGCTGGGCACCGTCACCGGTCATGCCCAGCCAGGTAATCCTAAACCTCGCTTATTTCGTCTGCCCCAGGACCAGGCTGCATTAAACCGCATGGGCTTTAATAACCAGGGCTCGGCCGCCCTAGCCGAACGTCTGAGCCAGGTGCCCATGTCTGCAGATTTTCCCAGGGGCATCAACTTAGGTAAGTCAAAGTTGACCCCGTTAGAAGATGCCGCTGCGGACTATCTACAGAGCTTCCAGCGGTTGCAGCATCTGGGCAGTTACTTTGTGGTGAATGTATCGTCACCCAATACGCCGGGGTTGCGATCGCTCCAGGCAAAATCCCAGCTTGCCCCCATTCTAGCCACCCTCCAAACCGCCAACACCCAGCAAAAACCGCTCCTGATCAAAATTGCTCCAGACCTGGCCTGGGAAGACATCGACGATATTTTGGAACTGGCTCAGCAGCATGGTTTGGCCGGGATCATCGCCACCAACACCACCATTGCTAAAGATCAGCTAGCCACCAAGCAATTAACCACCACGGGCAACTTAGTCACGGATGAGGCAGGTGGCATCAGCGGTGCGCCGGTACGCCAGCGATCCACAGATGTGATTCGCTACATCTACCAAAAAACTCATGGTCAGCTGCCCATCATTGGTGTCGGGGGCATATTTACCGCTGACGACGCTTGGGAAAAAATCACAGCCGGCGCATCCCTATTGCAGGTCTATACCGGCTGGGTCTATGAAGGCCCGTGGATGGTCAAACATGTTCTCAAAGGCTTGTTGAATAAGCTGGATGAGCACGGTTTGGATAATATTCAAGCGGCCATTGGCCTGAATCAGGGATAACCCACCTACAGAATTTTATCCAGTCCATATAGCAAAGATTTCAGCGGTAATACCTTGCGAATGCTCAACAATACACCGGGCATAAAGCACACTCGGTCCATGGCGTCGTGGCGCAAGGTATATACCTGGCCGGGGGCTCCAAACATGACCTCCTGGTGGGCCACCAGCCCCGGTAAACGCACGCTGTGGATATTGATGCCCTCTGCTGTGGTACCGCCCCGTGAACCTTTCAGAGTTTCGGTTTCGTCTACCTGGGGTGGGTTAAAGGACGGTTTGACTTCTTGCAGCATTTGCGCGGTTTTAATGGCCGTACCACTGGGAGCATCGGCGTTGCGATTGTGGTGTAGCTCAATGATTTCCACGTGGTCAAAATATTCAGCGGCTTTCAGGGCTGCCTGCTGCATCAAAATTACCCCAATGGCAAAGTTTGGAATGATCAGACAGCCAACGCTAGCCTTTTCTGCAAATTCTGCCAGCTGAATAATTTGTTCTGGCGTCAGCCCCGTTGTCCCCACCACGGGCCGAACACCATAGGCAATGGCCGCCCGCACCTGTTCATAAATTTTGGCCGGGTGGGTGACATCCACCATCACCGCATTGCCCTCGCTCTGGGCCATCACCCACGTGGCTTCTAGATCGTGGGTTACGGGCACCTCTAGGGGACCACAGCCTGCAATTTCGCCAATGTCTTGACCGATTGACTCAGGGTTACGATCCACGGCACCGACCAATTTCATATCGTCGGCAGTTGCGATCGCATTGACAATTTCACGACCCATCCGGCCCATGGCACCATTGACCACGACGGGAATTTGGGGCTGATTACTCATGATGGTTATAAGGAGCGAGTACGGTCAGATATCTTAACGTGCCAGGGGTGTGAGTTTTGATGCAAAACTCCTGCCTTACGGTCCCTTATCGATAATAATTAAATCTGCGCTGCTGATTGTTAGTCGAGATTGACTCTGACAAAGCTGGCTATGGAGCTACTTTTCAGATCGGTTCGTGTCCTCAATCAACAGCCCTACTCTGTTCATCACGCTGGAGTCGAAGCGGATGCTGGCAAACGTGTTAGCTGTCGTTGTTGGAATAGGCAGTTTAGCCTTTTACTTAGTCGCCTTTATCCTGCCAGAGGACCATCGTCGCTCAGACTTTTTCTGGAGCGGTGTTGGCATGTTTTATGCCGTGGTGCTGTGGTATTGCGCCCGACAAATAAACGGTGCCGTATTGCTAGGGCAAACGGCCTCGGTGGGGCTATTGCTGTGGTTGGGCTATCAAACCTTGCTGCTGCGTCGAGAAACCACCCCGTCAGCTCAACAAACCCCCATTCGACTAAGCAAGACTGAACGCAGCCGCACAGCTAGCCGCCCCATCGCTAAGGACTATGAATTTGTAGAAGATGGTGTGGAAGACGCCCTGGACCAAGAGCCAGATCCCGATAGCCCAATCCTGATTAAACCAGCCGACGACGAATTTGCCCCAAAAATGGTCGTACCGGCAGCGATGCCGCCCTCCATACCTCAGACAGACGTGCCAGAAGAGTCCCCCACGGAAGAGATACCGACTCCCACCAAACCAGTTCAGCCGCGTCAAAAGCCAAATCCCCTGGCAGCTGTCGGCATCGTTGCAACCTGGCTAAAGGATGTGGTGACTCCCAAAAAGAAAGAGCCCAAGCCCATGATCGAGTTGCCACCTCGGCCACCGTCTATTCCTAAATTAGAGACATCCTCAGACAGAGCCAATGCAGCGGACAGTGTAGCCAACACAACTGATGCAGAAAAGCCAGTGGTGACGACAGAAAAGCCAGTGGTGACGACAGAAAACATCAATACATC
>CALBPH010000570.1 GCA_937899365.1 uncultured Leptolyngbya sp. | reverse complement strand
GCTTGACTTCCACGAGTGTCATTGAACGATACCTTGCTGAATATTTCCTTAGAATCTTACATATAATTGATGAAACCCTTGGAATATCGATTGAATAAAGGTTGTAGGGGTTTGTTGTTGACAAACTTGAAGCGTTTTGCATGTACGCAAATATACGATAGATAGTTCCAAAGTCCTATACAGATTGGGGCCTCGGCCTCAGGGTTTTACAGGTGACCTTCTCTATGATGTGAGCAAACAGCTGATGGTAATCGGCAATGTTGTTAGCTCTCTCAGTTCTCAACTGTTGCCGTTGCTGATTTAGGGTATGAACCAATCTGTAAGATATGCGATGTGCCGATGTTTGCCAGATAAATTCATACCGGGGAGCAGCAACGCCTAACTGTTTGACAGTAAGAGAGTGAGGTCCGTCTAATATATATCCATATGTTTGAACAGCAGTCTAACCCGTCGGAGCAAGCGTTATTGGCGTCCCTCAGTCCTGAACAGCTGCAATTGGTTGCCAACTGGTTAGAAATCGAAAAGCTGATCAGGATCGAAGAAGGCTATAGACATTCAGACCTAACTTGGTCACTGACTTGGATGGCCCATAAGCTGCGCACACTGGCCCAGTCTCAACAACTTCCCGATCATTGAGCCCAGGATTATGGATGACTTACGGCCCAAGCAGATTTTTTCCCTATTGAAAACTGCGGGTCTAACCTCAAAACTAGCCGTTGCTGATTTAGAGGATGAACCAATCGGTTAAATATGCCGTAGGGCAGCATCTTACAGATAAAATCATCCCGAAGATCCGCAACACCCAAAACTATTCTGCACTCAATCGGAGTTAGAACCTATCCTGACCGGGCGAAAGCTATCGATGATGTATTTTCGGAAATCTCTTTAGCGGAGTAAATGCAAAAATGCTGGATTTACTTCGGTGTTGACACTTCAAATGAGCATTCTTTAAATGTGAGTCAATCTTACCCATAGGAGAGTTTTACAAAAGAGTTCTAAAAAAAAGCCGATCGGGTTCCGATCGGCCTGACAGTCAACGCTTAAGGAGTGAATTTGCTGATTTTAGACGTAGGTAAACTGGTTCGTATCAGTCAAATTCAGACTTGCAGAACTCACATTTTGGACAATACCAATCAGGTCGCCAGCATAGTGAATACCGGCTCCGGCAATGCCACTAACCGAAACATTCGAGAGAGAGTAGGACGCCGCACTGCCTAGCAGCTGGATTTTGTCTGCAATATCGCCAAAGAAGTCATGGACATCGAAGTCTTGAAGAACCGCATGGTCAGTGTAGCCCTGGTCGTTGTAGAACACACGACCGCTTTCACCTAGTACAAAGGTGTCACTGTCGCCCATGCTGCCACTGATGAGAATATCGCGCTCACCGGTGCCTTGACTTGTATAGCTAGACCCGTTAATCCTGTCATTGCCAAACCCGCCTACAATGGTGTCATTACCGCGACCACCTATGAGCTGGTCATCACCACCACTACCATTGATATAGTCATTGCCATCACCGGTATTGATAACGTTAGCCGCCGCATTACCAATAACAATGTCAGCACCGTCACCAGTGTAGATGTTCTCAAAGTTGCGAATCTCTTCGTTGTAATATCCAGTAAAGCTGTCAACTTCAGTGGTCAAGTTATAAACGCCGCCGCCGTCCCAGTGACGGTAATCTACGGTATCGATGCCGCTACCGCCATCCATAAAGTCGTCCCCGCCACCACCGCTCACATGATCATTACCACTACAGGCATATATGGTATCTGCACCTTTACCCGCAGAGATGTAATCATTGCCGCCTAGGGCGGAGATAAAGTCATTACCTTTGCCTGTGTAAATGCGGTTGGCACCGTTGGTACCGATAACAATATCGGCTCCATCACCAGTGTGAATGTTTTCAAAGTTTCGAATCTCTTCGTTGTAGTAACCGGAGAATGCAGCGACATCTGTTAAATGATTGTAGGTACCACCGCCGTCCCAGTGACGATAGTCCACGGTATCGATGCCGGTGCCGCCATCCATAAAGTCGTCACCGCCGCCACCGCTAATAAAGTCATTGCCAGCATTACCAAAGATAATGTTGCGTACGTTGTTACCGGTGATGCGGTCATTGCCAAACCCGCCAAAGGCATTTTCGATGGTGGCCCCATAGGCAATGGAGAGGTTATTTACGGCGTTGCTGGTGCCATTAAGGGAGCCGATGGAGCTAAAGCGTCCGGCCCGCAGGTCAATGATCGAGCGACGGGTTTGGTTGGAGGCATTAATGGTGTCATTACCACCGCCATCCCAGATAGTCTCGATAAAGGTTTCATCATGGCTCCAGCTATAGGTGGTGTGACCAGAATTGTGGCTCCAATTGGCACCGTAGAGAGTTTGAATAGCGGCAATATCGTAGAGACCCAAGGTGCGGGGGCGAACACCGGGCATATCAGGATGCCCAATGTAGGACATCACCGTGTACTGCTGACTATCTTGGGATGCGCTGAGGATGTGACCATCCATGCCTTTGTTACGGCTTTCGCTAGAGGCAGCATACTGGTCGTTGGGGTTGCGGCCCATGGTGACATCGTTGAGACCACCGACCGCATGACCTAGCTCATGGAGCCAGACTTGATAGCCCCAGGTACCTTGACTAAAGTTGGTGGTATCTTTGTCGATGACAACTCTAGCCCCGGAGGAACTGGGTCGAGTGGCGAGACCACCAGCAGGCTCAAAGTCACCATCACCATCAAAATCGAAGAAGGTATCAGCATAGCCAAAGCTCAGGGTGCCGCCACTGCTGCGCTCGGAGAAACGAATATTGGCAACATCTTCGTAGTGGGACAATACGTTTCGAATTTGCGCCTTTTGTGTAGAAGAGAAGGCTGAGAAATTCTTATAGTGGTCTCGGCTCAGGCCGGACGGACGGCTGCTAATAAAGCTATAGGTGACTGTAGCGCCATCACCCATATCATTTCGATTACCGACATTACCATTGTTGTTCCAGTGGATTCCGTTCTTGTGTAGTAGGGCTTTGATATAGCTGGCAACCATTGTCTAGAGTTCTCCAAAGAGCAAAAAGTTAGGGGGTAAAACAGTTGGCTAGATGAACCGGAAAAGGACGTTTTTGGCTGTTGTTTGTCCTTTCACTGGCTACTCATGCAGAGAAACTGACTTTTATGCAAATGCTGGATATTTTTAGAAATAAATCTGAAAAGCGTTGGTATTGCTTCGTTTTACGCCCAAAAAAAAGGCCGATCGGAAACCCGATCGGCCTGACAGTCAATGCTTATGGAGTGGATTGGCTGGTTTACACCTAGGTAAACTGGTTTGTATCAGTTAGGTTGAGGTAGCGGCTCACACTTTGGACAATACCGCCGTTTTATAGTCATTGATAGAGGAGACATCATTTTAGTTCGACCGTGATGCCGGATATATTTTCCAAGTAACTTTGTAATAAGTCTTGCTCAAGCCTATCTTCAAGCTGGCTGAGGGGCAAATTTGCTTGTAGCGGTTCATTGAGATAATTACTCAGCTGAGTATGGATATCTAGGAAATCAGGGTATGCTGCCGCCTCTTGATAAGTGTAATTAACAGAGACATTCAAGGTCTGGTTATGAACAGGAATATCACGTGCTTCAAATCGCCAACTTTCTTCGATAAGCCCATTTGCCCAGTGAGTGACTGTACTCACGCAGTGGTAGGGAACAAGTATACGAGGATGTATTTCTAACTGTAGGGTAATGTAGTCTAGCTGAGGATACTTTTCTAGTAGATTTTGAGTAATAGATAAGTTGACGATCTCCCAGTAGTCATATTCTTCTGGATAGCTGATCAACAACTCAGCAACATCACGTATTAAAGTGCCATCTTTTAGATTAAAGCTGTCATCATTCAATCCATATTGAAGAGAAAAATCAATGCGATTGCGCATTCCCTGATGCAGAATCAAGACACTGGATGATGACGTTTCAATATCTTGGGCAAATGCGGATAAATGGTGTGGATAAACGGTATTAGCAAACGAAGGGATGAAACTACTAAGACCACTTAGCGTAGAAAAAATTAAGAAAATATCAAATATTCGTTTTCTAGATAATTTTCCTAAAACCATAATGTGTAAAATAACCCTGAACTTAATTGAAATGGTTGTCTTTAGGTGCTGTGGGCCTGCTGAAAGCATGGAACAAGATAGTATGGTGGGCCTATCTTGTTCCATGCTTTGTTCCTGAAACAGGTAATAGAACTAAAGGTCTTTCACAAATTATTTAATAGTTGCGTCACTCTAGTCCTGATACTTAATGCGTAAACAATCTAGAGGAAATTGCTGAACTGTCTAAGTCATACGGTTGCGTTAAAGGTGCCCAGATACAGTCAAGCATTACCCTAGTTCTCTCAAGAATTTTTTCAGCTTCTGCATGCTTTGGACGTCACCCCGACTACTTTACGAAAATTGCGCAGTAGTAGCACCGCCAGCACGTTTGCCAGTGAGTCTAGATACAGCCTACTGCTAGCCTGTTGTTGCTGTGCCTCTGCCAGCAGTAGGATGGAAATCACCTTCAGCTGCTGCTGGCGACTTTGAAATGTTGGCACTAACCTGAGACGATTGCTGTCCTTTCCCAGAGTTTCCTCCGCGACCCGCTTTAGGACTGTTGCTGACAGTTGAACCTGGAGGCAATTTTTATCTTTCTCCCAGCGCACAAAAAGTGGAGTGTTAGTAGGGATAATCAACATATCGCTATAGCGATATAGTTCGGTATGGGTTGTGCCATCTTGGGCCTGCAGGTAATGCAGGGACAGATTCACAAACAGTGTGTGGACTGTCTCAACATGAAAGTCCAACAATTTCATGACCGTATGAGTTATCAATAATGAATCCAGCCTGCCCTTGATGCAGCGCATGCTTAACTAATCCTGCCGAGAGGTTGGGAGGGGGCGGTAATGACTGGATTACCGCCCTTATGCTTCTATGGTTCAACTTCGCAATTATCAGGACAGCCAGCTAACGGCTCACGCAACCAAGGCGGGCTGCAGCAAGGATGCATAGTCGCGGATGTACTGCGTAAATTGTCGCGACTCCTGGCCGGTCACCCGTTGGACATCATTGGTGATGCGGCTTGCCTGGTCTTCGCGATAGTAACGTTCGAGATCGAGCATTCGATCTGCGATCGCATCAGGCAAGCCTTCTGCCAGCATGCCGTGCTTCAAGTCTTCCGGGGGGAGACTGATATGGCTAATGGAGCGCCCAAGCACCACCGATAGTTTTTGCGCGAGTTCGTCGTAGGTCAGAGCTTCGGGGCCAGTCAACGTATAGGCCTGTCCCGCATGGGTCGGCTCCGTCAGGGCTCTTACGGCAACTGCTGCAATGTCACGCACATCGATATGGGCGATCTTTGCCTCGCCACTGGCGCTGTAAAAGGCGGATTCCGCCTTGATGGTTTCGCTCATGAACGTGACGACATTCTGCATAAAGCTGTTCGGGCGCAGAAATGTCCAGGTCATGCCGCTCGCTTCAATCGCCTGTTCGACGGGGCGATGAATCAGGGCAAGACTAAAGGCCTCGTCTTCGGCCCCCATGACGGACTGCTTCACGATGTGCTGCACCCCAACCGCTTTTGCCGCTTCAACGGCGTTGAGTTCGAGCTGTGTTTGGTTTAAGGCATTTGGCCCTAGGAGAAAGAGTTTGTCACATCCTTGAAACGCTGTACGCAGTGTTTCAGGGTGGTTGTAGTCAATGATGACGGCATTGGTCCCTTTTGCCAGGGCCGCGTTTACCTTCTCTTTTGAAAAGTAGGCTACACGAAAGGGCACCTTTGCCAATTCAAGCTGTTTGACAACTTCGCTACCAACAGTTCCACCCGCTCCAGTGATGCAAATCATAGGTCATTCCTTCCTTTGAAACTAAAGATTTTGAGATTACAGATATGGATCGATTGCTGCAGATCGCAGCCCAACTAAACAGTGTTCAAGCCCAGACGTGGAGTTTGGCTTTAGAGAGAAAGCCATGGGGCCGGACTTGGCATAGGGCTCATCAAAGCCTGAAGAGGAGAATCATAAACAGAACAGATGTTAGACCTGCCAGCGGCGTTCTAACCAAGTTCCATCGATTCCAACTGGGTTCAAAATTCATTCGAGCCGCCTTCAGAGCCGCCTCATCCATGACCTCAACGTTCAAGGCCTGGAGTCTATTGTTCAATGGGACATTAATCGTGAAAGTGGATAATTGAACCCCCAGGATGTAAACAAGCGGAGCCGAGAACAACAGTAGACGCTGAGTACCCTCCAGCTGTCCGAAGCCCAGTCCAGCCGCAGCCACTGACGCCACAACGGACCCCATCCAGACGGCTACCATTAGCGGCTGATTATTCTGGATCACACCGTCAATGACCTGAAAGGCTCGGATAAATTCACGGTCGTTTAACGTTTTGATGCCCGGCATAACGACGGTGGCAAAGGCAAACAAGAAACCCGCCACCAGAGAGCACAGCAAGGTTGCCAAAATCAGAACAATTTGAAACGTGGATGCAGTTGACATGACTCAATTTCCTTAACCTGCAATGAAGACATCCTCACCTTACGGAGCGTGGTCGATTGGCGCTTACCCTTTCTTGCGGGACTGTCACTTTCTTGCGGTGACTTCGCGCCATCCTCTATTGCCTGTAGGAAAAGGAGACTTAACAGCGTCTGTATGCCTTGGGCGTCACCCCGACTACTTTACGAAACTGCTTGCTAAGGTGACTGTGACTGGTGAATCCACACGCTAGAGCAATATCAATGATGGGTTGATCACTGTGCTTGAGCAGGTGCTTCGCCCGTTCTAGTCTTTGTTGAATTACGTATTGGTGGGGCGAAATTCCCATGGACTGCTTGAACATGCGGCCAAAATGAAACGGGCTCATATTCAGTAATCCAGCCAGAGCAGCTAGCTTAATATCTCCGGCTAAACCAGCATCAATATAATCTAAGACACGCTTTAGATGATACGTCGGTAGACCCCCTTGATAGGTTGGTACCTGGGCCGACGTCGTACCATAATTGCGTAGCATCTGGACGGCCAGCACATTTGCCAATGAGTCTAAATACAGCACGCTGAAGGGTTGACGTTGCTGTATTTCTGCCAATAACAGGTTAGAGGTTGCTGCAATCTGCTGCTGGCGACTTTGAAATGTTGGCACTAACGTAAGGTGATCTCCGTTCTTTCCCAACGTTTCCTCGGCAACCTGTTTCAGGAATGATTCGGGTAGCTGAATTTGTAGACAATTTTCATCCCCATCCCATCTCGTGAAGAGCGGTGTGTTAGCAGGGGTAATCAACATATCGCCATGGTGATATAGCCCGCTATGGGTTTTCCCATCCTGAGTGTGCTGGTAATACATCGGGCGTGACTTCAAACTCACATACAGAGTATGTGCGGCCCCAGCAGGAACGTGTGCTTCACCTGGTGGAAATTTAAGATGCTCAAGCTGAATGGTCTCAGTTCCCAGAACTAAGGCTGACTCGCTTCGATTCGAGTCCTCAGGCAATGAATCGTCTGACTGGGGGTGAGCAAGAGCCATGAAGTTAACGCATAGTCACATTGCTGACATTAAAACCTTGACCATACATCACAGCCAAGGTTTTCTTTGTACGTTGGAGTTCAATCGTAAGCGTTATCTCTTAGCCTTTCAAGTCACCGCAAGCAAGGGCCAATCCCGCAAGAAAGGACAAGTGTCGCTAGCCCACTCTCCGTAGAGTAAGGATGTCTTCGTTGCTTGCGTTTGGCCATTGTCTTTGGCCTCCAAACTCTATGCCCTTACTTATATTCAAACAAACTTGAGAATGTGCCTCTTAAGTAGATTCGCCCGCCAACTTTAAGCAGTGATACGCCCACATTTGCTAGCTTCAATAGCGTGTTTGCTTCTGCTAGCAGCGTGTCAGTACTCTTAGCCATTTATTTGGTCTATAGTTTGGACTAAATTAGTGTCCGGTCGTGTCTGTTAATGTCCGGATCTGGCCCTAGATATTATGATATTTTTTCACTTTTAGCTCAGTGAAGCCAGGCATTCCAAGGCTTCTAGCAGATTTTTATATACTTTTGCATAAGAAGTGATCCTGATCTGCAAAAGCATTGGCCCGTAAGGATTACAGAATTTTATCATACTGGGCTAAATAAAATTTGGACTGTTTAACTAGTACTAGGCACCGTAATAACTCGCTCAATGCACCCCGCCTGAACACCCAACTCTCCTGCCTCGCGAGCGCAAGCGGCTGACGTAGGTAGCCAGTGGCTGTGGCTACGGGATCAGGGGTGGGATCTTACAAACCATAGTACTTTTGCTATTATAGTTAGCCCCTTTTGTTTAACTTTTGACTGGATTCTATAACCTCAACCCACTGGATAAGCGATCGCAGGCTCCATCCCCTTTTCTTACGCCTTTGCATTACTGCATCAGCAGACTGGGGCGTTATATAGCCGAGCTTTGAGTATAGCTGGTACACCCCGCCTCGCTCCTTTATCCATTCAGGGATTAACTCAGGAAGCGATCGCAATACACTCAGGGCTAGTGATGGGGTTATTTCGATTTCAGTTTTCAATTTACCATAGCAAAAACGTTGACACTTTGAATCATAACACGCTATAACTAAATCAACCGGGCACGGGATGCCCACCGGGAGGCCACCCCGTAGTCAAAGCCCAGAGGAAGACATAGGTGTCTGAAAAGTTTGCTACTTATGCTGACCCCGTCAAGCGGGACCACCGGCCAATGTGTAGAGAGCTGGAAGACCGGTAGGCGGCTTCGCGAGCTTATGAGCCCATCACCGGGCGGCTTCATTCTCTAGCTCGCTGTTAAGCGTTTGCCCTTACAAGCTAGAGAGGGCTAAGCCAATCGGCGGGCGGCCCATTCCCCTTAACTCGTGTCGGGTCAGCGAGGCGTTAGCTGGGGAGAAGGAAGCAAC
>CALBPH010000569.1 GCA_937899365.1 uncultured Leptolyngbya sp. | reverse complement strand
CAAATGTCTGCTGGGGCTGTGCGGGCGTGAATGACGAGCTTAATGTTGGTCAGCAGGCTGAGGGGCTCAGGCTCCTCAGTATGAAGTAGGGCGGTTTTGGCAGACAGTTTGTGGAGGCTGCCACGGCTCTGTTGTGCACCGACCTGTTTGCCTTCGAGGGCTACGTATTCGATGGGAATGGTTTGGACTACGGGCTCTAACGGCAGGTCTGTGATAGTGAGGGAAAGGGTATAGAGGTCGCCGCCGATGCCGGTCACATCGTAGATGGTGATGGGCCGTTTAATCCCTTTTGGGTAGACGTCGATTTTGCTTTGGATAGCCAGCCGGTGGTTGCTGTTGGTGCCGATTTTTTGGTGGGTGTCTTCAGAAATAAAGATCTGGCCACCTGTGGTGTAAGACTCGATGCGAAATGTCAGGTTAACGGCACCCCCAATCACACTGTATTTAGTGCGTTTTTCAGAGCCAATATTGCCGACAACGACCCGTCCGGAGTTGATGCCAAAGCACATTTCCTGTTCTGGAAAGCCTCGTTCGGCCATGGCAGTATTGACTTGGGTCATGGCCTGCTGCATTGCGATCGCACAGGCCACGGCCCGCTCTGGATGGTTGTCATCGTCCTTAAATTGCAGGGCCCCAAAAATCACTAGGATGCCATCCCCCATAAATTCATCGATGATGCCGTCATAGCTGTCGATGATGTCGGACATATAACCCAAATACAGGTTTAAAATCTCGACAACTTTTTCAGGAGATAGTTGTTCTGAGAGTGCCGTAAAGCCCCGCAGGTCAGAGGTGAGGATAGTAATCTCGCGGGTCTCTCCCCCCAGTTTTAGGTTTTCAGGATTGTCTAACAAATTGGCGTCAATCTGGTCACTCAGGTAGCGGTTAAAGGTGCGGCGAATTTGGCTGGCGCTGTGGGCCAGGTAGGTATTAACCCCCGTGGCCGCCCCGACCAGGGCCATTAGGGGAGGAATCACAGGAACCCACCAGCCTGCCAGGAACAACGCGTAGGCCCCTAACACTAAAATCGAAGCGGTGGCAACCAGCAGGGCAATCTGTCGCAGCAGCGTCCGCTTGCCCGGATTACGCTGTAGCCAGGTAATGGTGGCCCCTAGGGTAGCCCATAGAAAAATCCAGAGAATTTCGATCAGTTCGGGCCAGGTTCGAATCAGGGTGCGCCCGGCTAGGGCCGCACTTATAATCTGACTGGTTAAATTGGCATGGATTTCCACCCCAGCCTTGTATCGGGGTAGGGCCAGCATTTTACTGCTGTGGGGCACTAAGAATCGATCCTTGAGACTCTCGGCCACCGGGCCAATGAGTATCACCCGATCCTGAGCCCAGTTGTCCGGTAGCTGGTCGTTGAGCAGGTCTCTGAGGGGAACCGTTTCAAAAAACTCACTTCCCCCCCGATAGTTAATCAAGGTTTGATACCCCTGGGCATCGGCGCGCACATAGCCGCCGTCATTTGCCTGCAGGGGGCGAAACGTAGCCCCATTCAGCTGCCAGATATCTTGCTGGTCGGTGGCGGTGGGGGCGATGCCCTCAGCATCTAAGTACAGCAGCGCCAGGTAAAGGGCCAGGCTAGGGGCGCTAGCCCCTTCCGGGGTGGTCACCTGTAACAGTCCCCGACGAATGGTGTTGTCGATATCAACAATGCCGTCATTAATGCCGATCTGTCCCAGCTCTGCCAGGGCGGGGGCCGCGTCAATGGCATCGCGATCTTGGTTGTCTCCTAAGATGGTGCGAATGCCAATTAAATTAGGGGTGCTGCGAAACACGGCGTCGAGCTCCGCATGGCCCGGTTCAACCGGGATGTCCCGAAAAATATCTAAACCGATGGCGCGGGGACCCTGGGCCGAGAGCTTACGAATGGCCTCGGCATAGACCGCGTCTGAGAAGATCGCCTGACCCTGCTGTCGGATGTCCTCTTCATCGATGCCCACAATGGCAATGCGAGGGTCACTGGCTTCGGAGCGCCACTGCAGGTATTGATCGTAGGTCCGCCATTCTAAGGGTTGTAGCAGCCCTGCGATTCTTAGCAATACAACGAATAGGGTAACCGTCGGTGTGGCAATGGCCACACCTCGCCATTGCCACAGGAGCTTCTTCAGGTTCATTGGGGCTTATGGGTTGATGCCCGCTAGCAACCGCTGGAGATCTCCAGAGCCATTGGGCATAGAGGTTGGCGACCCGGTTGGTGATTCGGTCGGATCGGTTTGTTCGGCGGTTTGCCCAGGGGTTTGTCCGACAGGTTGCCCAATAATGGGTTGGTTCGCTAAAAAGTCCAGATCTACTGAGGTTAGCAGTTCGGCCCAAGCATCGGGATTTTGAGACCGGAGGGATGCCGCTAGGGTGATGGTTTCTTGCCAGGCCCCTGCGGTGGCGTAGAGTTCGGCTTGGGCTAACGGGTCATCAGCCACGGCGTCGAGCTGGGTTAGAAAATCTGAACTCGCGTCGATCCGTTGAATGCCGCCCCCTAATAACACGTCGTCACTGCGATCGTTGGGGTCGCAGATCAAGGCAAAATCCCAGTAGTAGAGATTGCCAGACTCAAAGGTGGGGGTGACGCCATCGGCCTGGTATTGGGGCAGCTTGACTTGGATCGTGCCTGGCGTACTGGGTAGTTCAATGGTTGTTTGAAAGGTGGTGTCCCCAAGTTCATTGAAAACGGTTAATTCTGCATCTGCGGCGCCGGTTTCAGGAATGTAGAACCACAGAGACATGGGAATATCGGCATTGGCGCCAAAGGCGGGTGCGATCGCATTGTGGGGCAGTAACGACGTCAGCGACGGTCGATTCGTCGGGTCCAGACAAATTTCACCTCGGGTCCCCAAGGATGGGCCACGGGCTGGGGCACCCCGATCGCTAGTGTTAGGAAACTGAACGGCATAGCTGGGACTGGCGGCGGTAACCATCAGGGCAGCGAGCAAGGCTTGAATCAGGCGCGAACGAATAGACATGACGACTTTTTAACTGACAACGGCTGGGCGGAACTTACGAGTGTGTTGGGCGTTTAATGTTTCTTACGAATTAACTACAGAGGTTTCAGAATCTGTTTCGGTAACTTTTGAGTAGACCAGTCAGAAAACTGTCTGTCAAAAATTGTGAGGGTAGAGACCATTAAAGATCGCTTGACTAAGCTGTTTTAAGGCCACATGTATGGAGTTTAGAAACTAGCCCCATCACTACATGATCAGGTACTAATCGTGATGCTGGCCTCGTAAATTCCACAGCTATCTAAGTATTGAAGACTACACAGATTTCACTGAGTTCCAGGGAGTGATGCACTCATGTTAGATGTCTGCTAGTTATCTATCAGGATATAAAAGAACATTTCGGCCAGTGTTAACTAACAGAAGTATGCAGCGATTGCTATGTAACAGCTAATCTGACCTGCCAATGGTTTTGGAGCCGCTGTCCTAAAAATGACTATGTCAATATCTGGGTCAATATCTGGCTCCAACAAATAAAAAGGCCCATAGTGCTGCTATGCATATCCTATGGAAGTCAAAACCAGAGTATGAGGGAGGATGTTAATTGTCCTTTTCTGGCACATCAAATGACACGTCAAGGTCAACTGAGCGGTCACCGGAGCTCAGACCAAAATACCGAGCTTCAATACCCGCAATGTCGGTGTCACCCTCTAACGGCACTAGGGTGGTGATCGAGCCCAGAGACAGCAGGTCCCCTGGTTTTAACTCCACCCCTTGACTTTGTAGGGTATCGCGTAGCCAGCGCACGGCATTAATGGGATGTTCCAGAAGGTCCGTGCTGTTACCCTCCGCCAAAAACTGACCCTGATCGTTGTTTAGAACAACGCGAATATTCGCCAGCTGTTCAAGACCGCTGTCTTCCGGTTCTAGGTCAACCGGGTCACCGACGACACCATACCGAGCACCCACATTAACCGCCACCAAAGCACTGGCATTGACACTGGCATTTTCGTCGTAAACCAAGTCAGGCAGTTCCAAGAATGGGATAACGGCATCTAAGCCAGCCAGCAGTTCTAAATCTGTGTCTGCCTGGTTGATGTCAGCACTGCCCACCCGCACCATGAGGTCACCTTCGGCTTGGGGACGAGTGCCAAACTTGATCGGCAGCTCAGACCCGCTGTCAAGCAGCATATTTTCTAGTAAAAAACCGTAAAGCGGGTGATTGACCCCTAGCTGTGCCTGGGTTTGAGGATTGCTCAAAGCAAGCTTGTACCCGACGATGGCCCCTTCGTCTCCAGCGGCGCTAATCAGACGGCGCATAAAGGTAATGTGGATGGAGTCGACTTCTCGTGATGACAGGCCGTCCGTCAGGACAGGGGCTGGGTAGCCAGCTGTGTAGTGCTGAAACAGGGACACAGCGACTAAATCTGTATAGCTTTGGGACAACCGCAGCGGTTGTAGGGGTTTTGGCAGTGGCTCTGCGGCTGCAGTGGCTCCACCCGCTATGAGAAGACCGATGCCGATGCCCTGTAGCCAGCGCCAGTTGTTCATATTTGTTTCCTTACCTATTTAGTAATAACGAATTGCTTAGCGGTAGATTGTTTAGCGGTAAATGTAGTGTCGTTGTGTGGGCAGAACGAACCCTGAAAAACAACTCCGTAAATAGACGGTTGTTTTCCGATAGCTTCTTACAGTACAAAACTTTGTTCACCATGGTACCCACAAGGGTGACGCCTTGCTAACTGGTTTTTGCCTTGGCCTTGCCTGCGCTCACATAGCCTTCTTCCAGGTCTTTCTCCCAGGTCTTGTAGTTACTGTATATTAAAGGCGTCTACGATCATTCCCATAGGCGATGGTTAGACCGTTATGTCCGTTGTCCTTGCGAAGTCATACCCTATGAAGGCGGTAGTTTTTACGTTAGCTGTTCAGGCCACCTCTGCGTCACCGGCAGTGACCAAGGAAAGGGCTCAGCAAACCACCCGACAGCCGTATCCTAACTACAAGGTTATTGTGCTCAATGATGATTTCAACACATTTCAACATGTGGCTGAAACCCTGGTGAAGTATATTCCCAACATGACGCCAGACCAGGCTTGGAAGCTGACAAATCAGGTCCATTACGAAGGCCAGGCAACGGTTTGGGTGGGTCCCCTGGAGCAGGCGGAGCTGTACCACAGCCAGTTAATTCGAGCTGGGTTGACCATGGCTCCTTTGGAGAAGGCCTAGCCCATGGCCTCTACCCCAAAAAAATCCCAGGGGCGGGTAGTGCTAAACCATTCCACCCATGTGCCAGGGCTGATTGCCATACTCCACAAGCTGTCTGTCCATCCTAAAATTAAAACGCTGACTCCGGCGGTGATTAGTCGGGGGCGCTCCAATGCGCCGATACTGCGCTTAAAGATATCGGTGCCGATTCGCGGAGGGTTTAAGCTGATTGCACGCAAGGGTAAATCGGTGCAAGAGGTGTTTGTGATTACTGATTTGACTGCCGAGGAGCTGGCCGAGGCCATTGGGGCGGTGCTTTGAAACGGGCCTTGGTAAGAGGTGGGCTAGCGGATGAGGGATATGGGCATGAGGGGCAGGCTAGGGTTGCGATCGCAAATGCTTTCTACCGACCCTCCAGTCAGGTCGGTCGTGATTTAGCTGTCCTGGCCGCCGCCATCTACCGTCAGCAACACCCACAGCTCCGCGTCATCGATGCCATGACCGGCTGCGGTGTGCGTCCCCTCCGCTATCACCTAGAGTCTGGTGCCGACAGTGTGTGGGCCAATGAAGGCAATCCGGAGCTACAGGCGGTACTTAGCAAAAATCTGCATCAGGGCATGGCACCCGGCACCTATCGCATTACCCATCAGGATGCGAATCAGCTATTTTTTAGCTGTGCTCAGCAGCAGGACTACTATGACCTAATCGACATCGACAGCTTTGGTAGCCCCACCCCCTTTGTGAGCACAGCATTATGGGCCATCAAATTTGGCGGACTGCTCTACCTCACCAGCACGGACGGACGCACCACCGGGGGGCACGCCGTGGACAAAAGCATCCAGCTGTATGGTGCCTGTGCCCGCAGCCACCCCGCTGTCCATGAGCAGGGGCTACGACTGCTAATTGGCTGTGCGGCTCAAAAAGCAGCTGAGCGAGGCTTTCACATTCAGCCGGTTTTTTCCATTTTTAATGGCACTATCCATCGAGTGATGGTGAGGGTGTTGCCACGACCACAGACAGACCCCTACGGATTTTTAGCCTACTGCTACGGCTGTGGTCAGTTTCGTACCGCCGACTGGCGACAGTTGGGCCAGCTAGGCTGCGAAGCCTGCGGCACCGCCCCCGTGGTTAGCGGTCCGATGTGGCTAGGCCCCCTCCACGATGAAGACTACGTGGCCCAGATGTTAGCGTTAGCCAACCAACGACAGTGGCCGCAGACAATTCAGCAGCTGTTGGCGATCATGGTCAAAGAAGCAGCGATGCCCCCCTATTACTATTCCCTTGCGGAAATTGGTCGCCGAGGCCAAATGGATATACCATCGCGAGATCGATTAATTCAGGTTTTGGACGCGGGTGACTATCGCGCTACCCGCACCCATCTCGATGCCCAAGCTATCAAAACCGATGCCCCCCTGGCGACCTGTATTGATGCCGCTAAGTCCCTTGCCCAATAGCTCTGCCCATGTCCTCTTTTGTTGGCCATAGCCTTGCCGCGGCGGTAAGCGTTAGTATGGCAACTGGCTTTATGACCTGGGCCTTTCACCTAAGTCGGTAAGCGAAACACATCCGCAAGCACAGCATCCTCTCCTACTAATCGGCTCTCATCAGGCCGATCGTAGACAACTAAGAGACTGTCTTTGTAGCCCAAGCAGGGGAATAGGGTCATCCCCTCCGCAAAGTCGCTACCCATGGTCAGGGGAATGTCAAATAACGCTTCTAGATTGTCATCTGTTCCATACCAAATACAGTCATCATGGTGATGGAGCACATCCTTTAAGCGAAATATCTGTTGTTCTCCAGAAAGCGCCATTGTCGGTCCTGCCAGGATTAATAAATCCTCATTGTGAAGATATAAATCCCTTACCCCGAGACCATCCAAATTTAAAAAGTGCTTGCGATATAGCTTGCCTTTTTCTAGCTTTTTAAGAGATAAAACCCCTGGCTTATCTTCTTCTAGTTCCAGCTCTAAAAGAATTGCCCAGCCCCGCAAAACCGGACCTCTTAAGCCTAAAAAGACTTTATTCCCAGCCACAGCCATGCCTTCAATATCCAAGCCATTATCTTTTGAAGGCAGGTCTATGTCTAAAAACGGACCAATGTGCTCATCGTCCTTTAATGCCTTCATTAAAATATTGTTCTTGTCTGTTTTGCGGAGGGCTGCGGCTGTCAGCTGGGTTCCGTCAGACAGCTGGCAAGACTTAACAAGTTTCCCGTTGATGACAGGGATACGAGCCAGCAAGTAGCGATTGATATCGTGTTTTATGGTGGATAACCGCTGAATATCTTTTTGAGGGCTTTTACCCTTTGCATTTTTACGTTTGCTACTGTGGGAGCCAATCATCCACAAATATCCTTCTGAATAGCCCAAGGCTTCAATATCAACCTCTGACTCTTGATCAAACAGCTCTACAAAGTCTCCTATTTGAAAAGCCTCGTGATTGCCATAAACGCAACTCTCCAACCGCTGGAGTCGCTCAACCGCTATACACTCGTCGGAGCCAACCCACAGGCTCCCGTCGGGGGTCATGGCCGCTGCTGATATATCAGCGATCACAGTCGCTGCATCTTCGCCAAATTGAAGTAACACTCGACTTAGTAAAAAGCTATCGCGCATCGGTGGTACAGCCCTCAAAATTTGTTTGAGTATACTGCCGACAGCTGATGTTTATGAAGGTTTGCAACTAACATAAACCAATGTGCTCTTCGGGCAGTTGAGTACATAGACCCACTAAATATATGACTTTATGTATAGATATATTTAGAAATTGAACAGTTCTAGAACTGTTCAATTTCTCATTTTGTCAGAGAAAATTGTTTTGAGGTTTTGTTGGCCTCTTTGCTATATGATTTACTACCTAAGGAACGCATTTACGCGTTAGTAAAACTCTCTTCTTGTTTGGCACGCTATGGTAACTCCGACCCATTACCCCATCATGGTCATTGGAGGGGCAGAAGATAAGGTCGGTCAGCGTATCATCCTCAGTAATTTTTTTCATAGCGCTGGTGGCAAGCAAGCGACGATCGGGATTGTTCCCAGTGCCTCCCAGGAGCCTAGCGTTGTTGGTGAGCGCTATCGCAGCATTTTTAGCCAAATGGGAACCCAAACTATTCAGGTGCTCGACATTCGGCGTCCCCATGAATGTGATCAAGATCGTTGGCTCGAGTTGTTAGATAGCTGCACAGGGGTTTTTCTGTCCGGTGGCGATCAGGTGCGTTTATTTGAGTTCATCCAAGGTAGTACCTTCTTGACCACCATTAAGAAACGGCTGCATGTGGGCACGTTGGTGCTGGCTGGCACCAGTGCGGGTGCGGCGGTGATGGGTGAGAAGATGATTTCAGGCGGCAGTAGTGGTGAATCACCAAATCGCAGTCTGGTGGATTTGATGGATGGTTTGGGGATTATTCCTGAGCTGCTGGTGGATCAGCACTTTCATAACCGTAATCGGATGGCGCGATTGATGAGTGCGATCGCAGCCCACCCCGACAAGCTAGGCATCGGCATTGACGAAGACACCTGTGCTGCGTTTAAGGGCGATGGCACCTTCGAGGTCATGGGCAAAGGCTCCATCACCGTTATCGATCCAAGGGAATTAACCCACACCAACTATCGCGGTTCAGGGGACACATCTCCCCTAAGTCTGCATGACCTGCGGGTTCACGTCCTTAACCAAGGAGACCATTACGATTACAAGCGTCGTGTGGTCTGCGTCCCCAGCCTTGGTCGCGTATCCAAATATTGAGAAAAACTTAAATAAAGATCCCCTTCCATCTCATAGAGCGTGTCTAGCGCG
>CALBPH010000568.1 GCA_937899365.1 uncultured Leptolyngbya sp. | reverse complement strand
CGGTGCATCCTTACGCTTCTCTCGCCAAATGTACAAATTCGCATAGGGCAACGCACTCGATGCCACCTCTAACGAAACTCGTTCCACCCCATCATCAGGTTTAGCCACCTCCACCTGCTGGCGATACTCCACCCGCCGCTTTTCATTCACCCCTTGCCGATTTCGATAGTGAGATCGCCGCCGATGACACCGCCTCTCCACCCAGCAGCCATCACCAGCCTCCCCATGGAGCTGCCGTGCCTTTGCCACACTCAACTGAGCACAGACCACACATTTTGGGTTAATCCGTCGTGCCATTCATTATCAAAAATCGATTACTCGACAAAACGCTCTGATTTCAAGGGCTATGATAGCCTAAATTCAGCAGAGTATTTTTAGTGTAAGTAAAACGAGTTAAATTCGCGCTAATCCATACTTGGCAAGCATTTCAGTATTCTAAAAATCTCTTCTCTACCGAGGCAGCACATCATCTAAGCGTAGCTGTAAATCAGGTAACAGATGTGATTCGATCAGTTGCCTTAATCGATATTTCTTTTGACGATATTCATCGCCGTCTAAACAACACACAGTTAGTGTCGGCTGCTTAGGCTTACCAATAAACGCAAGTCCTCCTAAACCTCGAAAATCAGCAATCCAGTACTCAGGAATACCTAAAAGTGCATATTCTTCTACCTTCCGTGCGTAATCTGTTTCCCAATTCGTACTGACGACTTCTACAACAAGCTTGACGGAACGTCCCAATGTAATCACAGGCTCTCGCTCCCATAGGGGCTCATCGACTAGAACCGTTTCATCTAAAACCACCACATCAGGACGACGGGCTGTTATGGCATCACTGGTCGGACGAAGAAGGCAGGTGCGCGGAATGACCCAGGGTAGTTGAGCCTGAGCAATAGCCATACCAATTTTGACAGCTAACTTACCACCGACTGCTTCGTGGGGACCTGTCGGCTCCATATCGATTAGCTCTCCATCAGCCAGTTCATACCGAGCATCATTGCCATATTGAGCAACAAATTCTTCAAAGGTCAGATATTGAGAAAGTGTGTAAGTCATAACACTGGCGTTAATGCTGTAGTCACCTATCTGCTCAAAATAACCGAAATCAAACTATGCACAGCTTAGCAGACCTAATAGGTAAGGCGATTGCATCCGTTACAAGCCGTTGAAACTCTTGGCCAGACGGTGCCTACAAGCCAAATTAAAATCCAGCTATTTTTAGTGTAAGTTTTTGCGTAGGCAATGAAAATGATGTTATCCTGAACCAGGGTGAATATAAAGATGCAGATCTGCGCTTATGGCCTCCCTACCCTGGGTTTGAAGCAGCATTTAATATTCCATGGGCTCAGAAAGCTCTATTAGAAAATTGTATAGATACAGCTGAACTGTCTGAAGCCTCTCGTATACACGATCCTTATCAACGCGCTGATAAGGTAACAAATTATTATCTCGAAGCTTTACAACTTGCAGCCTAGATACTTGACCAATTACCTGGCGTTGCCATCTGTGTAGTTCCGGAGGAGGTAGTCAAGAATTGTCGGCCAGCATCAATCGTCAAGAACTACATTGGTGACAAAGTAACGAAAGAAGAGATTGCATCTAGAAAAGCCGGACAATTAAATCTTTTCTCAAATGTAGACTCAGATATTTACGACTTATCGTCAGACTTCAGAAGGCAACTTAAAGCACGCTCTATGAAGTATGGGATTCCAATACAAATTATTCGAGAGTCAACATTAAGTCTTTCACTTACTGCCCAGAGTGATCGAAGGAAGTTAACACCCATATCTGACAGAATGTGGAATCTTAGTACAGCACTGTATTACAAATGCGGCGGTAAACCATGGCGTTTGGACACTGCCCGTGATGGTGTCTGTTATATTGGCATAGCTTTTAGACGTGCTGGTAATGGCAAAACAGCCTGTTGTGCTGCACAAATGTTCCTAAGCGACGGGGATGGGATCGTCTTTCTTGGAGAGTTTGGCCCCTGGTATGCTCCTGATAAACATCAATTTAAGCTGACACGGAAAGCTGCAACCAATTTACTAAAGGGAACTTTAAAGACATACCAGCAACTAGGAGGCAAAGGATTAAAAGAAGGCTCAATAGGGGATTCAGGGAGTTAGCCCAGTAACGTGCCTAATAGACTACCCAGCAAGGCTTTCCCTCTTTTTCTGGCATTATGCA
>CALBPH010000567.1 GCA_937899365.1 uncultured Leptolyngbya sp. | reverse complement strand
CAGGGTGGACAAGCGCCTTAGTGGCTAGACCTGGGCCAAATTGGGTATAGCCCTGGTCAGCCATGCGGATAGCTTGAACCAGCTCTTCGGCGTTTGTATCTTTTAACAAATAACCAATGGCCCCAAACCGCATTGCCCGATGCACATAGTCTGCATCATCAAATGTGGACAGCATCAACACTTTTACATCATCAAACTGCTGGCAAATGGATTGGACTGTAGCAACACCGTCCATCTCTGGCATACGTACATCCAATAACACGATGTCTGGATGCAAGACCTCAACTTTGTGAATTGCCTGGCTGCCGTTCTCGGCTTCACCAATAACCTGAATATCTTCATGGGCCTCCAGCAAAACCCTGAATCCTTGCCGGACCAGGGTTTGATCATCTACCAGCAGCAAACGAATCATGCTATTGACCTCGGTAAAGGTATCTGCACCATAATCAGACAGCCTGCGTCAGGTTCACTGAGCAAATTAAATTGCCCGCCTAATGCCAATGCTCGTTCTCGCATTCCTAATATGCCAAAGCCTGTTGAATTTTGAGCTGGGTTAAATCCTTGTCCATTGTCTTTGATCATCACATAAAGCGTACTGCTACGGACGGTCATTTGCAGCATCACCTCCGTCGCATGACTATGAAGCGTGATGTTGGTCAAGGCAGCCTGAACAATTCGATAGACTGTTGAACTGACCTCTAAGGAAAACGGCTGTGGTAGCTCATCAATGGTTACTGCTGGGACAATGGTTGTTGTGGTTTTAAGTTCTTCGATTAAGATTGTGATCGCACTTTCCAGAGAATTGCCTAACAAACAGTCACTTCGTAGCGTTGCCACAGACTGCCTTACTTCTTGTAGTGCCTGAGCGCAGAGAGATTTTGCCGTATTAAAAAAATCACCTGATTCTTCGGTTTTGTTCGTATTGAATAGATGCAGACCGCTCTCTAGCTGAACACTCTGAGCTGTGAGCGTATGTCCCAAGGCATCATGATTTTCACGGGCAATGCGTTTACGGTCCTTCAGTGAAGCTTGATCCTCTATTCTCAGAGAATAGTGTCGTAGCTGAGATAGTGTAACTGATAGACTTTTGCGACCTTGGTGCTCTGATACTAAGGCATTCACAAATAACAAAATAAAACAGAGCATCATACCGTAGTGAATAGTGGCAACAAGCTTTAAAATTAAAAGATTGATATCAGTGGGCAGAATGTTGTTGCCTATCACTAGAGTAAGGGGATTGATGAAAGTTGTTTTTAGAACAAACAGATTTACAGTAAACAGAACATAGGTAATTCCTGTCACGCCAAGGCGGCCCGGCAGGCCGAACCGCTGAGCGCTGCGGAGCACAAGAACAATGCCTAAAAGCGGAAATGTAACAATCGACTGCCCGATAGAAAACGGTAGCCCGACTACCCCTAATTCTAGCAGTGTGTATCTAACGCTATGAGAATGGTTGTTGCTGAGTGATTTTAGGCCAATCAGTACAAATATTCCTGTACAAACCATTGTCAGAACAGGAAAGTGAGCAGATTCATCAATGATGCCAACAACACTGGCTGAAAAGACGGAAACTCCCAGCAAAATCCATTCTAGAATCAGTAGTAAACGAGGAAATGTAGGCAGGCGCAGCATGGAGATTGATAAATGCTGATTTAATTTTACGGGAGAAAGCTTAGCGTCGTAAAGATATAAAGCCGTAAAGGGATAGAGTGTCAGCGGTTGGTTAACGCCCACAACCTTTGCCTTTTCCTGCCGTCTCGGGAGAATCCTTAGCGCTGCTGATACGTATTTCTCAACTCGTCTACCACGACCACCGCCTCGCCATCTGCAGCCAACTCTAGGGGTTCATCAAGGATAATTGATAAAAAACGCCAGCCTTGCGGCAATTCCAGTCGATCTCCGAGTATGGACAAATCAGTTTCTTGCAGGCTGGAATCAATGATTTGGGAGTAGGACTGCATTGTATAGACTTGGCCTTCGGGAACAGTGAGATCGAAAATTTCACTGCCTGAAACTCCCATGTGTAAGTGCGGAGTACTGTTACAGGGACATATGGGGCTGACTCGGTCGCGTTTAGGGTAGCGAGCTTCCGCATCTCTAGCTCTCCGTAAATCCGGGTGTCGTCCTTAGGCATATCCACTCCAGAAGCACCGTTGATCACAAAGTAACGCGGGCCATTCATGATGATGCCAGTGGCATTGTAATCAGCACGAATGGCTTCGGGAACTAGTGCCTCCCATTTCTCGTTCGGGCACTGGCTTAGTCCCTGAGTTCCCCATACCTCAGAAGTATCGTCGTAGTTCAGTATTATCTCACAGTAGAGGTAACCACGGATATTTCGCAGCGCAGTGCAGCCGGACGAAACGGCCATAATCAAACAGAAGGCGATGAGCGCTACGAGACGAGGACGGTTTGGGTTTAGTAAAGTTGTGAAAAGTCTTTTGCGTGTCATGTTTTTGGCCGTCAACTCACGTTATGTATGGAACAGTTACTCTGTTGCAGGCGGTGCTTCTGAGCTTAATCCTGTTACGCTTTCTAGTTGCGATCGCAACTCAGCCCCCTGATCCCGCTG
>CALBPH010000566.1 GCA_937899365.1 uncultured Leptolyngbya sp. | reverse complement strand
GGCCACGGCAAACCCTCGAGTGAAATCATTGACACACCCGTTGCCCTCTGTTTTACCCATAATGGCAACGATGTGGTGAGGATCAATCTGCTGCCGTTTAATCAGATTGATTAAACCTGTCAGGTCACTGGGACTAGCCTGGGGAACTTTAAACACATTAACGTTCATGGTATGCAAAGAAATGAACAGTTGAGCTGTTAGCAAGCGTGAGATCGGTTGTGATGCCATCGTCCGATTACTCAACTTACTCAATACGGGGCAGAGTAATCTTAAATGTTGTTCCCTGGTTCACCTGACTATCGCAGATAAGCATACCCTGGTGCAGCTGTAAGCAGGCATTCACCACCGATAGACCTAAACCGGTACCGGCAATATTGCCAACGTTAGTACCTCGATAAAAGGCTTCATAAAGTCGTGCCCGATCGGCTTCTGGAATGCCAATGCCCTGATCTTGAACCTGGAATGTAATATCGTGGGGGCGACAGGTCACGCTTAAGATCCCCCTAGGCTGAGACCCAGAATATTTCACTGCATTAGAGAGTAAATTTGTTAGCATAGCCCGCAAAAGTTGGGGGTCAACATAGACTTTTTGACAGTCGCCAGATGCTTTAAAGTCTATCATCGGAGAGATTTCAAAACTAAATCGAACTTCTTCTATCAGCTGTTGACAGTACTGGGGCAAGTCTAGAATCTCTGGAGCAAATGACAGTTTTCCAGATTCAGCCCGAGATAGGGTAAGAAGATCATTCAAAAGCTGGTTCATTCGTTTTGCAGCGGCACGAATGCGACTAGAAATCCGATGGTGGGGGCTGTCTACAAAGGTAGCTTCTAACGTTTGAGCTGAGAGTAAAATGGTGCTGAGGGGAGTCCGCAGTTCATGGGACGCCATGGAAAAAAAACGAATCTTTGCCTGACTGAGTTCACGGGTTCTCTCGATTTCGGCCTGGGCCTGGGAGAGATAACGGGCTACAAGGGTGGTGAGTAACAAACCAATCATTAAGGTAGACAGGGCACCCCATGGGGTAGACGCTGGGTAGTTGGCAGCGGGGGTGAAGGTAATGGCCCATGCACGTCCTCCGGTAGTTAGGCTGTGGGTGCAGCCATCAGCCGTGGGACATTGCATTCCCCCGCTTTCCTGATTGATCTCAGTGGTTACCGTCTGGGTCTCGGCATCGTAACGGCCTAAAAACTGTCCAGGTGCGGCCGCACTCTGATCGCTTAAGATAAAATCAATGTTGTAGTTGAGCGTCTCTAACGACTCTTCAACTACATCTGAAACTCGAAAAACACCCAGGAGATATCCCTGCAGCTGGTCTTGGCGCATGGCTTGGGAGGGAGGAGCTGTGGCGGTACCATACAGCGGCAGAAAGACTAGAAAACCAAACTGGTTTTTATTTTCTTGTACAAGTCGAATGCGACCAGACGCCGCAATCTGCCCCGTGTCTCGAGCGGTTTCTAGGGCAGTGCGACGGGTGAGATCTGACGTGAGGTCATACCCCAGGGCGAGTTCGTTGCCTGTGGTTGGTTGCAGGTAGGTGACGGGAATGTAATAAGAGCGGGAGGGCGCACGAACCAGGCCACCGCGGCTTTCTCGTTCTGTTATTTGAAAACGAGGGTACCCTTCGGACTGGACAGTGGTTTCAAAGGTCTTACGTTGTTGCTCAGATATCACTGGAGCCCACTCTAGGGCTTGGATGCCGGGGTAGGTGCGAAGCGCCCGTTGAACAAATTGATTAAACTCAATTCGAGAAACCGTTTGCTCGGAAACTGTATAGAAGTCTCCTAGGGACAGTAAAACATCGGTATAGCGATTGATGCTGCGCTGGAGGGCCGTTGCTAGGCTGTCGGTTTGGCGTTGAAACTGGAGGCGATAGTTGGCCTGTTCCCAGCGAGCGACTGCCAGAGTGGCTGCAATGGATAAGCTGCTGCCTAGCAGCAGAGTCAGGGCTATGGGGAGCGTAGGACGGCGAATAGGCACAATCAATTCCCAGATTGACCAGATTAAGGCTTACGGGGTGTTAGCCTCAAAAACTAGCTTAGCGCCTAATAATGACAGAATGGTTCCAGCGGTGCGATCGCACCATCCCCCAACACCCATGCCCATGGCAGCGGCAAGACCATCTTTGCACGAAACGGCTAATGCGGTGCGAGCCACCATCACAAAGCTAGGACCAGGACTCACGGCCCCCATGGTCAGGGCAATTGCAATACTAAAGATAGCAGCAAATATTTCCATAGCAGGCTCCGTTGGCCAGGCGATAGACCACCACAGCCCCATAGATGAGAAGGTGTTCATATAGCCGTGATTGCTATCCCTATTGGTTAAATCTGCTACAGACAAACGTCTATTAGTCACAAATCAAATCAGCATTCAATGTGTTTAGACCCGTATCTGCTTGATACTTCATTGCATTGGTATTTTTCCATATTTCAGCAATATTGTTCTATATCGCTTTTTATCTTAGAAAAATCATCATTGAGACGTCTAAACATCTATTTTAATACAGCGTTTTTTAGTCTTCTGAGGTGCAGTAGCAGAAATGAGTGAACCAGCCTCGAATATCGTCTAG
>CALBPH010000565.1 GCA_937899365.1 uncultured Leptolyngbya sp. | reverse complement strand
CCGACTCACATAGGCCTCTAGCAATGCCACCTGCTTTGGTGTTACTGGCTCCACGCTATAGACCGTCATGCGGACTTCCGGTGGGGTTGAGCGCCAGTTAATGTTGCTGTCGATCAGTTCTAATCGCTGAAACGTGACCGTGCCATTTACCAGGGCATCCCGCACACTATCCTCAGCCCGGTTTTGTCGTACTAGCTCTACCAAACTAAGTGCCAGCGGCACAACCAACGCTGCTGTAATTAACAATATAAACCTGAGCGACTTACGAGCCTTTTGAAATGGCGCATACCCTGTCAGCCAGAAGGCCAACATGCAGGACAGGGTAATGCCAATGAGATTGGTGACATAGAGCAGCGTTGCTCCCTGACTCAGACCCAGTTTTCCTTGGGCCATGCCTAAGCCAATCACACACACCGGTGGCATCAGGGCAACTGCGATCGCAGTTCCCGACAGCGTATTCGAAATCTTGGGCTGCACCTTAGCAAATCCACTGATGCCGCCCGCCGTAATTGCGATACCTAAATCCAGCAGGGTGGGTTCTGAGCGGGCCCACACCTCCGAGCCATATTCCGATAGGCCCAGGAGAAGACCGAGGGACGTGGACAGTGCGATCGCAATCGCCGTTCCCACCCCCAGAGCCTTGGCCCCCTCCTTAATCAGGTCAATATCACCTTCCAAAAAACCAAAGGCCATGCCACGAATCGGCAACATTAGCGGCGCCACCAGCATCGCCCCAATAATCACCGCCGCACTGTTTGACAAAAGACCCAGTGTTGCAATGATGCAGGCCCCAATGGTCATCACCACATAGTCACGATTTAGCTCCGAGTCATCCATCAGACTATCGCGCATATACTTCAGCGCCTGCGGCGATACTCGCCGCCCACCAAAATAGCGATTTGTTAACGTTTGCATCCCGTCGCGTACCATGGCCAGTCCTGTCGAAAACATCCCGGTCAACCGTGCTCAGACTATAGCAAGTTCCTTCAACCTGCACCCCGGTTATTACGCACCTGAAGGTGGCTTATCCTTTGCAATTAACACAGCTATGAAATCTGCCATCCAGCGCAGTAAAATCCGCCATTCAAGTAGAAAATCGCCATTAACAATTATTTGTTTCTGAAGATGCGGAGAGGATCAGAATCTCACCTGTACCCTATTCCATAGTTAGGCATTAGCCCTAATCACTTGTGGTATTCACGTAGGAAGTTTTCATGGGTTTTCTAAAACGTATTTTCAAGCAGGATAAGCCTGCAGGAGCTAGCACTAAAGCTGGTCGTCGCCCCAGTGTAAAAAAATCGGCTCCTAAGACCGAAGCAGCCCCCACTAAAGCTGCTGTCAATACTACGGCTGCTGCCGACGACGATGATATTCCCGCTTGTAAAGTTGGCCTGACTGGCGAATTTGATGAAAGCGGCCTAGCTAAGCGCGTTACCCTCGCCTTTGATGAAGCTTCCGGTCTAGATGATGTTGAAACCCTTTGGGTAGCTCAGCTCAGTAGCAAGGTCGTGCTCAAGGGTAAAGTACCTAGCCAAGCCATTTTAGACAAAATGGTTGCCGTTGCTAAAGACGTTGAAGGTGCCACCGCCGTTGACACTAGCCAAGTCGAAATTGGCTAAATCCCAGATCTAAAAAGGGGGTGATGAAACCTAGATTTCATCACCCCCTTTTTATGCTTTCTAACCAACCACCGCTGGTTTTGAGCTAGTGCATTTAATGGGCGCCAGATTCCTTGCTAAAGAGCACCAGAACCGTTCTGACAATTAGCTTAATGTCATAGAAGAAGCTCCAGTTTTCCTGATAGCGCAGGTCGAGCTTAATGACGTCTTCAAACTTGGTGATGCTCGAGCGACCATTCACCTGCCATTCACCCGTCATACCTGGCTTCACATTAAGGCGCTGCCACTGACCGACCTCATACTGCTCAATCTCATCGGGTGTGGGAGGACGTGTCCCCACCAAGCTCATATCCCCCTTGACCACATTCCAGAACTGGGGAAATTCATCTAGGCTGGTTTTGCGAAGGAACCCACCAATTTTGGTAATGCGAGGATCGTTCTCGTTTTTGAATAATGGCCCTTCTACTTCATTGGCCACTTCATTCTTACGAGCTTCGGCGTCGGTCACCATGGAACGGAACTTCCAAATCTTAAACCGCTTACCGAGCCAAGAACAGCGAGTCTGGGCAAAAAACACAGGACCGCCATCGTCCAATTTAATGATGATGGCAACGGGGATATAAACCAGAAGCGTCAAAAACAGACCGACCAATCCACCGACAATATCCAGCGCCCGCTTTGAACGAGAGTTGACGGAAGGATGGGTTTCCGGCAAGACCTGATCTTCTGGACCAGACTCTTCGGGGGCAGCCAAGGTAATGTCAAAGACCTTATCTAATTCTGTCAACGACAGCACCATCATGACCTGAGGCGGCACATTAATGAGCCGCAGCTTAGAGCCATGGGTTGCGCTTAAGCGATGGCAAATAACTAGTGCGCCAATCCCGCTGCTGTCAATAAAACGAGTTGACGAAAAGTCTAGTACCAGCTCAGACAGATTCGGCTGTTCAGCAAATAGCGTCTGACACTGCTTCTTAAATGCCGTCGCTTCAACAACTGCCACGCTAATGGGCAGCTGAATAGTTTGAAACTCCGATTGAACTAACGCTGACGCAGGAGAGGACGTCTTAACACTATCGACCATAAGTTTAATATCAATACTTACAACGGACTGGCAGAATAAGCGGCAATCCTAGATTGCCCATAAGTTCCATCAGACGGGTTATCTATACATCGTTTGTCTTGTTCAGACTAGCGAGCAAACATTAAATGCTTATGATGCATTCGGCATTTACCCGGTAGCCACCCTCTGTTCTACACAATATTAAGCAGTAGCAACAAAACTGGTCTTAATAAAAGATAGTGTCCACAGAATCAATACAAACTCGTCTTTGGATTCGGTAGTTGTCTTCACAATCTGAGTGATTTTTGCGTCACTATGCAGGACGTGTCATTACTCAGAACATTATTGGCCCGATGCCGCTACCCAGATCTACAAAGCCTATCGCCGACTTCCAGACTAAATCTGCTTGGGCACCTAATAATGGGAATTGTAAAGCAGATATTCTTGATGCTAGATAGAGAGGTATTATCGGTTTTTGACACCGACAATTACCCCACATATAGCGTTGAGCCTGGAATGCCGCCATGGGTACGCAAAATCAAGTCTCCCTACTTAGTGACGAGAGCCAACGGGCCGTTAGCCAGTCTCGATTTCAAAATTTGCCGCCTCAAACAGACCTAGGGAAACAGGAACTCTCAGACTGGAAGTGTAAGGTTGCTACCTTTCAGATGTCCGTAAAAACGACACCCATTATGGAGCAAGTGAGTCTCTTTGAACCCATCCTAGATCCGGCTGAGGCGATTGATCCGTTTTCATTACCCCAGCAAAATACGGAATTTTGGCGCTGGCAGTTTAGCGACGTTGGGGTGGCGGCACTTTACTTTGTGATTGACTACCAGAGTGAGCTGCTGCTGTATGTTGGTGAAACCGTTAAATCAAACCAGCGTTGGAAAGGAGAGCACGATTGCAAACGCTATTTGATGAACTATCGCCAGGCCCATTACCACCACGGTCTAGAGAGCCAGCTTGGGATTGCTTTTTGGCGACATGCGCCTGCTGAACGCCGCCCTCGTCAGAAAATTGAATCGGCGTTGATATATAAGTGGCGCTCGCCGTTTAATAAGGAAAATTGGACGTTTTGGGGAACGCCCTTTATTGGTGATGTGAGCTAACGCAGCCAGGCTGCCTTTAGTCTGACTGCCTTTATTATCTAAACGACTCCCGCATCAAAGACTCGCCCAATGACGGCTTCAATGGGGGGATCGGTGACGGTGAGATCGCGCACGGGTAGCTGGGCTAATACCTGGGATACGGTTTGGGTGAGATCGTCGCGCCGCACTAGCAGTACTACTTTGCCTCCTTCAATGGACTGGATTTCACCGTAGGCTCCTAGGGATTCGGCTGGGATGTCGTGGGCCAGTTCAGCGGTCACTTCACGATAGGGGGCAAACTGCTCGACTAAATTGTTTAAAGAGCCGTCATAAATCAGCTGCCCTTGATAGATGAGTAAAACGCGATCGCAAAGGGCCGTAATATCGGCCATGTAGTGACTGGTTAAAACAATAGTGGCCCGATAGCGCTGATTGTAATCCTGTAGAAATTTACGGACAGCTATCTGGGCATTAACATCCAGCCCCAGGGTGGGTTCATCCAGAAATAAAACCTTAGGTCGATGCAACAGGGCAGCCAACATTTCCGCCTTCATCCGTTCGCCCAACGACAGCTTACGCACCGGTTGGGTAAGCTTATCGCCCAAGTCCAGCATGTCCGCTAGCTCATGGATGCGCCGCCGCTGCTCTTGGGGGGAGAGATCATAAATAGCCCCATTAATGCGTAGCGAGTCTAAGGTGGGCAAGTCCCAAATTAGCTGCTGTTTTTGACCCATTACCAGGGTGATTTGCTCTAAGAACGGTCGCTGACGCTGAAACGGTATGTGACCGGCCACCCTCACCTGACCAGATGATGGATAAATTAAGCCGGTCAGCATTTTTAACGTGGTGGTTTTACCAGCGCCATTGGGCCCCAGGAAACCAACCACTTCACCGGGTTCCACAGCAAAAGACACGTTATCAACCGCCTTTACCTGACGGTATTGGCGTTGAAAAAAGTGGCGCAGCGTACCCGCCAACCCAGGCTGCTTAACGGCAATTGGATAAACCTTGGTCAAGTTTTGAACATCGATAGCAGGCATAGATCTGGCAACACAAAAATCAGGTAGGGACAGCCGGGAGCATTACTTTGACGGGGTTATCCGTTGAACCTGATCAAATTAACGTTAGCTACACTGGCTTAGTTTG
>CALBPH010000564.1 GCA_937899365.1 uncultured Leptolyngbya sp. | reverse complement strand
CTAAAGCCTTGGTCCTATTGCAGCATATAGATTTACTTTGGCTCGACTGGCGGCTGTGGCTATTGCTGTTTGCCCAGGAAAAAACCATAGTGGGGGCGCTGCTAGGGGGCCTAATCGGCGTAGAAATTACAAAATCCTGGATTGGGGTAACTAAGTCCACCGGGGATGTATTTGTAGTGCCCTTACTAGTGGGCACCGCCATTGGCCGGATTGGCTGCTTTTTGACGGGGCTGCGCGATCGCACCTATGGCACCCTCACCACCTTGCCCTGGGGTGTGGATTATGGCGATGGCATTGTGCGGCCTCCCAACCAGCTATATGAAATAGCATTTTTAATCCTGTTGGGGGTGGTCATTGTCTGGCGTAAACAATCTCCCTACCGTTCCGGCGATCTGTTCCAGATATATTTGGCCGGCTACCTTGGCTTTCGCTTTCTCATTGATTTTCTTAAACCCGACTTCCATCTGCTGTTTGGCATGAGTGCGGTGCAGATTGCCTGTTTGTTGGGTTTTCTCTACGCCTGCCGCCAGCTGTCTCGACGATCCTTCATTATTCACTAGCCTCTCCCCCAATCTTATGCCCACTCGCCCCTACCTGTTTTATGGTCTCACCAATAGCCTGTGTTCCCAATGTCTAACTAAGGTAGAGGCAAAAATCATCTTCCAGGATAGTGGCGTATATTTGGCAAAGCACTGTCCTACCCATGGTCGAGAAGAAGTACTCATTGCTGACGACATCGATTATTACCGGCAGACCCAGGCATTTATCAAACCAGGAGACTTACCCCTCAAGTTCAACACCCCCATCAAATACGGTTGCCCTTACGACTGTGGGCTTTGTCCAGACCATGAACAACACAGTTGTTTAACCCTGATCGAGCTAACCGATCGCTGCAACCTCACCTGCCCCATTTGCTATGCCGACTCTGGTGTAGACGAGTTGGGGGGGCGGGCACAACGTCGTCGCCATCGCACCTTGGCCGAAATTGAACAGATGCTAGATGTGATTGTTGCCAACGAAGGGGAGCCCCAGGTGGTGCAGCTTAGCGGTGGAGAACCCACCATCCATCCAGACTTTTTTGCCGTGATGGAGTTGGTTAAGGCAAGACCAATCAAGCATTTAATGATCAATACCAACGGTCTGAAAATTGCCCAGGATCGAGAATTTTGTGAGCGGCTCAACGAATATAAGCCAGGTATAGAAATTTATCTACAGTTTGATAGCTTTGAGGCCGATACGCTACTAGAACTTAGGGGCGCAGACCTCCGAGCCATCCGCCAGCAGGCCCTTGCCCGACTAAACGAACTTAATCTCTCCACTACGCTAGTGGTCACCGTAAAAAAGGGGTTAAACGATCATGAAATTGGCAAAATCATCGACTTTGCTCTACAACAGCGCTGTGTCCGTGGGGTAACGTTTCAACCCATCCAGGCAGCTGGGCGGTTAGAAGGATTTGAGCCCAAACAAAATCGCTACACCCTCACCGAAGTTCGTCGTGCCATCCTGGAACAAACCCATCACTTTAACCCCCAAGATATTCTGCCGGTACCCTGTCATCCAGATTCCCTGGCCATGGCCTATGCCCTTAAAGTTCAGGGTAAGGTTGTCCCGCTAACGGGGTTATTTGACACGCCTACCTTTGTGGATATGGTGCCAAACTCAGTTTTGTATGAGCAGCATCCAGAACTCAAGCAACAAATTTTTGATTTGTTTTCCACCAGTCATTCTCCTAGCTCCGCTGCCACATCTTTAAAGCAGCTGCTCTGCTGCCTACCGTTAGTTCCAGTACCCACCGGATTCACCTACGAGAATATTTTTCGCATCATGATTGTGCAGTTTATGGATGCCTACAACTTTGATGTGCGCTCAGTCAAACGCTCCTGTATTCACATTGTTCATCCAGACGGACGCATTATTCCGTTTGATACCTACAATCTGTTTTATCGGGAGGGCAGCGCTGGACAAGCGATGGTCACAGCCTTACAGCAAAGTAGCAACATGCCAGGTATCACTTATTAAACAGCCATTATGACGAATAATCCTGATCAAAATGAAATAGCGCAGATTGTTGGTGGGTTTATGCTGCTCATGGCATTCCATAGCATCGCGGCTACGCTCATCTTTGCCCTGGGCTTTGGTATCGGGATGCTAATGGGAGGCTATAGTTTCCTGACTATATGGGTTGTGGGCTCCATGGGCTTTTTGTTTTGGCAGCTGCTTTATGTGATTCCGCTGGTGCTTCGGTTTAAACGTCGTCGTCGGTTTGGCATGATGAAGGGCGTTATTGTTGGGGCCACCATCACTGCTTTGGTGAATGGGGCTTGTTTTGTTGCGGCGTTTGCTGGGTTTTAGTTAGATTGTTGCTGTCTCTCTTTCTTGAATGCTCCTTAGTTGATACCGCGGACGAGACAATCAAAAAATGAAACGCTAAGATTAGTACCTTAGGGTGTCATTTTTTGTAGGGATAGTTAACTAGTCAATAGGTATTTACCGTGGGTCTGACTTGTGAGCGGATGACTAATTTCATGGGCAAAGGGCAATGATTCAGCGCAGTAACGACCGGTTTGTGGCTCCGGCAGCTCAATCTATTCAGGCGGCTGTGCATCAGGTTATTGCCAAAGCATCCCTCAGCAATGAGCTTAAAGTTGCTTTTGTTAAAGTCGTTGTGGTGCTTATTTCTAGCATCTTGGATGTCTTGGTTTTCTTTTTTCCACAGCGTCTGATTGGTGAAGCGTCTGTCCCGCCTACGGTTGCCATTATTTCTATTGGCGCTTGTATTATTTATATGGGGTTTCTCATTGCCCTGCGACAGCCCTCTGCCTGGCGCTGGCTGCCCAAATTGCAGATCGTTATCCCTCTGTTTGACAGCCTATTGATCGCGCTCTTTATTACTAATATTTCGAGCGTTTTGGGAGACTCTCAGCCGCAAATTATTACTAACATTGCTGCATTTTGTTGTTTGCTGGCGGTATCGGGTGGCATTCGCATCAGACGGCAGGCGTCGGCTATTACGACGGTGCTGGCCCTGGCAAATTTTGCCTATGCTGCCTTTTTGTTTCGGTTGAATCCTGCGATCGCAATTTTTGCCCTCTTTACGATTCTTGGCACCGGGTTAATGGGGATGCTAACGTCTGACATTGTCCGTCGTCAGGGTAAAAACGAAGCGGGTCGCCTGCTGATGCAACAGATTTTACCGGCCAATGAGGTAGAAGCTGCGTTTGAAACAACCACAGAACTCATAGAAGCACACATGGCCTATGATGTCACCATCATGATGACCGACCTACGCGGGTTTACCAACTATGCTGAAAAGCAAGAACCCGCTGCTGTGTTTAATTTTTTGAATCAGTTTCAAGGGCTGTTGGCCACCATTGTGGAACACCACGACGGCTGGGTCAGTACATTTATGGGGGATGGCATGCTGGCGGTCTTTGGGGCCCCTAAGGTGCTAGACAACCACGCCGACCATGCCGTGCAGGCGGCCCAGAAAATTTTAGCTGAGGTGAAACAGCTCAGTCCGTTACCCATTGGCATCGGGTTACATTCAGGGTCAATTGTTGCCGGCTGCCTGGGTACAGACGGCCATTTGGAGTTCTCTGTTATCGGTGACACGGTCAATGTCGCCTCTCGCCTAGAGTCCTTAACCAAGGAGGTGGATTCCTCGCTATTGATCAGCAAAGCGACCCAGCAGCGACTCAAAAGCCTCTCGCTGCAGTCCCTGGGTAAGTTGCCCATCAGAGGGCGCGATGAACACATTGAAGTATTTGTGCTGCCCCCAGGTTAACCATCGGCCCTGACGCCCTCGCTCCTCTAACTGTTTGAGTGCTTCTGCACCTAACCCCTTGACAATTTTAGCTATTTTGACGATTATCGAAATATGCCCAATAGCCAGTCTGTTGAAGAAATCGCCGCCACATTTGCGGCCCTGGGACAGCCGTCACGACTTAACATCGTTCGGCTTCTCCTATCGGCCTATCCAAAAGGGCTACCCGCCGGCGAAATCCAACGGGAACTTGGCATTGCAGGGCCCACCCTGTCCCATCACCTCGACAAGCTCCGTCAGGTGGGTATTGTCCAGGCTGAAAAGGACCGTCAGTGGATTTGGTATAGCGTCCAGTCCGATTCCCTTAGGTATCTGATTGACTTCCTATTTGAGGAGTGCTGTACCCGCAACCGTGTCGTTAACCCCGAAACGTTGGAGCTAAATGACGTGGCGACCCCGATTCCCTGCAAAGATCGTCCCGATTAATCCCAAAATGTACGGACGTTCCACGGAACGTTTTCTCACGTACAGACGTTCCATGGAACGTCTCTTCAACTGTATTTTCAGGTCTTTTATTTTGATATTTCTCGAAATACCAAAGGACGTCTATTATGACCTCTACCGTACTCAATCGCTTTAACCGTAGTGTTCGTCAGCTGGATAAGGTCTTTGTGGCCATTATCTTGATCCTGCTGACCCTGGCCATCCTTGTGCCAGCCCAGGTATCCAGCAGCCTGGGGTTTATGGTCAAAAATCTGGTGCTGGTGTCCCCTTTCTTGCTGCTATCCATTGGCATTGCTGCCTATGCCCAGGCCAGCGGCGCGGATAACCTGATTGCCAAAGCTTTCCAGGGGCACATCTCTGTGATGATTGTGGTGGCGTCTCTGTTTGGGGCATTTTCCCCCTTCTGCTCCTGTGGTGTTATTCCCCTGATTGCGGCCCTCCTTTCCATGGGAGTTCCGGTCTCGGCAGTCATGGCCTTTTGGCTATCGTCCCCGCTGATGGATCCTTCCATGTTTATTTTGCCTGTAGGAACGTTGGGGCTACAGTTTGCCATTGCTAAAACCGTCGCCACAGTGGCTATTGGCCTCCTGGGTGGCTTTGGCACCCTAGCCCTGATGAATGCGGGCATATCGACCATTAACTTTAGAAAT
>CALBPH010000563.1 GCA_937899365.1 uncultured Leptolyngbya sp. | reverse complement strand
GTGGCTGAAAAAATGTTTTTTACCGTTGACACTCTTGAATAAGATTTCTTGCAAATGGCCTATGAGGGGACATAGGTCATTTGCCAGCGTTGTGTAAAACAATGTGCCTACCCGCCCAGGCGATTAGACACCTGGGCAGATGGTTTTTTATTATCGGCTACCGCCACCGGGGATACGGACGACGGCTGTACCGAGGGGGACTTCGGCTCCTAGGTTAGGGTAGGTGCCGAACACTCGGTAAGGCACGTCGATGCCAGCGTTAATGGTACCGCGGACGGTGGAGTTTTTCATGACGATACGAATGGTTTCGTCAGTGGCTACGGGCTCTGCAAAAGTGAGAGTAAACTCTTCGAAGCCATAATTGACGGCGGGTTCAACAGATTTACCCCCGACAAAGACTTCAACCCCATCGAGCTCATGGAATGTAAAGCATTTAACGCGAACCCGTTGCAACGGATTGGCTTCGACTGAGATCTCAAAGTAGTGGTCTTGGCCCCGTCGTAATACACCAGCATCGGATACGGTAGCAGCGGTGAAGGCTGCATGGACCGCGGGGGCTATTGCCATGGCAGCCGTTGACGTCATGGCCAGGGCAGCTAATCCATTAATTAGGAATTTTTTCACGGGTTAATTTCCTTTCGAGTTAAAGGTTAGGAACAGCACGTTTGTGCCTTGGCAGAACAATAGCGAGTCTGTTCAGCGGTAGTTTGAGGAGGTGCTGAGAAGTGGGTGAAAGAGTTGGAAGAATTGACTGATGCAGGCTCGGGAGATTTTGGGCTCAGTTTTAATGGGGATTTAACTGACTTTCAGGGAATGGATATATGAGAGTGGAAAACTGTTGTGCCTCAGCAGTTGCGGTTAAAAATAATCTAGTTTGCATAATCTCCTGACTGTTGACCTGAGTAATGGTCAAACACACTACTTCGCTTTCAGGAGACCACCATGAACCTCAAATCCTTTAGTCTTTTCTTGGCGACGACTGTACTGCTTAGCAGCACGGTTGCCCCCCTATCCCAAGCAGCTACACCTCAGCCGATTACGACAACCACCGTTCCCACCCTGGCCATGGGAACTCATCTCATCACCCGTTTAGGTGATAGTGGTAACCAAGCTGGCCAAGTGTCAGAAATTGCATCTGACTATGACTACAGCAGTCGCCGTTTAGTTACGGCTGTGCGGACCGCAGGCAATCGGCTTAAGTTAATTAGCTGGCGAGTGGCGAGTAACGGTGATGTTGTCCGCTTGGGCGACAGTGGGAACCAAGCGGGTGAAACAACTCAAATTGATATTGCAGCCGGTAATCAGGTGGTTACGGCTAGTCGCACGGCTAGTGGCAACCTCAAGCTCATAAGCTGGCAAGTTGATCCAGCATCGGGCGATATTTCCCGCTTGGGCGATAGTGGTAATCAGGCTGGCACTGCCAGTGTTATCAAGATTATGCAAATTCATCCCCAGACCTATGTTACTGCCGTACGCACGGCTAGTGGCAACCTCAAGCTCATTAGCTGGTATCTACAGCCCGATGGATCCTTAGTGCGTTTGCAAGATAGCGGCAATACAGCAGGTGCCATTAGTGAAATTGCGTTGAGTGGTCTGTCAATTCAGGATCGTCGCCATGTGGTGACAGCTGTACGTACAGAACAAGGTCGCCTAAAAGTCATTCTTTGGGAGGTCGATCAGCAAGGTGAAATTACTCGCCGAGGCGACAGTGGAAACCAAGCGGGTCAAGCTCGTATGATTCGAGTTGCCAAGAGTGGTAACTATATCGTCACGGCAGTACGTACGGCAGCAGGACGGCTGAAGCTGATTTCTTGGGATGCAGTGGCTACCCAGGGAGGCCAGATTAATCTGGTGCGTGTGGCTGATTCGGGAAATCAGGCTGGCGAGATCGGTGATAATGCGTTGATTTATAGTCCCCGAGGGGTGACATCTGCTGTTAAAACAGCAAGCGATAATTTAAAGCTCATTCGTTGGCATGTAACGCCCACCGGTACCATTGACCGTCTTGGGGACAGTGGTAATCAAGCTGGTAATGCATCGCTCATCAATTTGACCGCGTTTTCTGAGCAGACTCTCTTAGTCACTCCCCTCAAGACGAGCAGCAATCGTCTAAAGCTAATTTCTTGGGAAGATGGGATTTAGGGGCTGATTTAGGATTGTTGCTAATCTAGGTTGTTGTTGTGTTGGTCCCCTGGGGTAAATGCTTATTCCAGAGGACTGACGCTATAAGATAGAACTGTGCTGGTTGGTTGCAATATCTAGTTTCAATATCTATATGTCCCCATTGTCCGTAGATTCTTCATCTGTCGAATCGTCCCATCGTTTGCTTGAGTGCATTTGCGATCGCATCCACTCCACCCCCCACCAGCGCATCACCTTTGCGTCCTACATGGACCTTGCCCTCTACCATCCTGACTACGGCTATTACACCACCACAGCCTCCATCCTCGGTCCTGACGGCGACTTTATCACCTCACCCCACCTCGGTCATGACTTTGGTGAGCTGCTGGCCGTCCAGTTTGCCGACATGTGGCATAGTCTGGGGCAGCCAACGCCATTTCAAGTAGTCGAGATGGGAGCGGGCCAGGGGTTGATTGCCGCTGATGTGCTGACCTATCTACAGCAGTACCAGCCTGACTGCTATGGAGCCCTTGATTACATCATTATTGAAAAATCTCCTGCGTTGCGATCGCAACAACAAACGCGTTTAACCCACAAAAAAGTAACCTGGACCACCCTTGACGAGCTAACACCTATTACGGGCTGTTTTTTCTCCAACGAGCTTATCGACGCCTTCCCCGTCCATATTATTCAAAAGAATAACAACCAACTGCAAGAAGTCTACGTCACCACCCAAGACAGCGCGCTTCAAGAAACCCTCGGTCCCCTGTCCACCGACCAACTCACCCAATACGCTGACCTCGTCGCCATTGATTTCCTCAACGACACCTATCTCGACGGCTACCGGACCGAAGTCAACCTCGCTGCCCTTGACTGGCTCGACACCGTCTCCAGCCGCATTGCTCGAGGCTTTCTCCTCACCATAGACTATGGCCACACTGCCCAACGCTACTACAGTCCCGCTCGTCACAAAGGCACCCTCAAGTGCTACTACCAGCACAGTCACCATGACGATCCCTACACCAACATCGGCCAGCAAGACTTGACCGCTCACATTGACTTCACCGCCCTACAGCGCCACGGCAACAATGTTGGCCTCAGCACCCTCGGTTTCACCCAACAGGGGCTTTTCCTCATGGCCCTCGGTCTTGGTGATCGAGTTGCCAACCTTGCCCAAACCATTACCCCCGGTCCAGACGGCTTCAACCAGCTGATTCAACGCCGTTCCGCGCTTCATCAACTTATGGATATGAGCCCCATGGGGTTAGGAACCTTCGGTGTATTGATTCAAGGCAAAGGTATAGAGGACGATATCCCCCTAAAAGGGTTAACGATACCCCCGCTAAGTTAGATGAGGGCTTGGCAATCACGCCACACTCTTTCTTCTCTTATCCACATACGTCTTCACATGCTCCGGTATGCCAATCCCCTCCGTCAGCTTCGGATCCACAATTGGCTCCCCCAATTGCATCCTTAAGGGAATTACGCCAGCCCAATGGGGCAAATCATAATCAGCCGCATCATCCACCGGCGGCCCTGTCCGAATCTTTGCCGATGCCTCATCAATTGGCAATGCCAAAACCGTGGTAGCCGTTAGTTCCTGCTCATTTGGCTCCCGCGTTTCCGCCCACCGTCCTGGCACCACATGCTCTGTAAATGCATAGAGTGCCTTTAATTTCTCCTCACGGTCACTCACCCGCTCCGCCGTCCCAAACAACACGACCGAACGATAGTTCATTGAATGATGCATGGCTGAGCGGGCCAGTACTAAGCCATCCAACAGTGTCACCGTGACACACACGTCAATTCCTTGTTGCAAAGACTTCAGCATGCGGCTAGCCGGTGACCCGTGGATAAACAACCGATTATCAAGGCGACCATAGGCCGTAGGAATCACAAACGGCTGTTCTTCTATGGCAAAACCCACATGACAGATGAGTCCGGCATCTAAAATAGAGTAAACCGTTTCTGAATCGTAATGGCCGCGCTTAGGTACGCGCTTAACCTGGGTGCGTCCTGTTTTCATGGTGTTAGTCCCTGTTAATGAGTTCCTGTTAATACGAAGAAAGATCAATCAGGCCTAGGTTTGCGACTAGCGCCCCCCCTTTGGGCGGGTGCCTGAAAGGCGAGGTGGGTTGTCGCTAGATGGCGAAACCCACCTCGGACCCCTCCTCCTAGGGGAGAGATTCAGTATTAGCGCTACTGTATCCACTGCAATTGGTCTTCGGCTAGAGCCAATTTTCATTAAAGCTGTCAGTCCAATTTTAAAGATTACCCATGGAATTGGCCTTAGTTATTGATGCGGCCCTATCGGAACCGCTCCATCAGCAGGTATACAGTCAGTTGCGATGGTCGATTCTTTCCGGTCGGCTCCAGTCTGGTCAGCGGCTGCCGGCATCGCGGGCGTTAGCGAAGTCCCTGGGGCTATCACGCACTACGGTGACCCAGGGCTACGACCAGCTAATCAGCGAAGGCTATTTACAAACCCGCCCAGGGGCTGGCACCTATGTGTGCGATCAGCTTCCAGAACGTTTGCTAACGACTGAGGTGGTAGCTCAACCCCATCATTTTTCTGTTGAGATTCCGCTGTCAGCCTATGGCCAGCGTGTAAACCAATCACCATCGAGACCCGTTAGAGAGTCTCGTGAGATTAGCTTTCGCTATGGTCAACCTGCCCTAGATTTATTTCCGACAGAGCTATGGCGCAAATTATTGTCTAAGCACTGTCGAAACAACCATCACTGGCTTGCATATGCGACGTCATCTATGGGGTACTGGCCCCTACGGATGGCTGTGGCTGACTATCTGCAACAATCTCGTGCGGTCCGCTGTAAGCCCCAGCAGGTGATTATTACCAGCGGTAGTCAACAGGCCCTGGGGCTAATTACTCAGCTCTTGATTAACCCTGACGACAGTGTCGCTATGGAAGAGCCTGGTTATGGAGGGGCACGGCAGATTTTTAAGGCCAGTGGTGCTGACCTATTACCCATGCCATTAGATCGGGAGGGGCTAGTGGTTGATGAGTTGATAGGGCATAGCACGACGCCTCGTTTGGTCTATGTCACACCGTCTCACCAGTTTCCTACCGGGGCGTTGCTATCGTTACCCCGACGTCTGGCACTGTTGCAGTGGGCCTGGAAAACTGGCGCACTGATTGTTGAAGATGACTACGACAGTGAATATCGCTATGGGGGGCGACCGATACCATCACTCCAGGGGTTAGATACCCATGCGTCTGTGCTCTATGTCGGGACCTTCTCGAAGGTGATGTTTCCCAGCATTCGCCTGGGTTATCTGGTGTTGCCAGAATCTTTAGTGGACGTTTTTGGTAAAGCCAAGTGGTTAGCTGATCGACAGCCACCCACCCTGACTCAAGCTGTTTTAGCTGAGTTTATTGCCGAGGGCCATTTGGAGCGCCATATTCGAAAAATGCGTCTATGCTATGAGCGTCGTCGCAATGCGCTGGTCCAGGCTTTATATGAACACTTTGGCCAGACTGTGGAGATTTTGGGCGACAGTGCTGGCCTACATGTGATGGCTAAGCTACCTCTTTTGCTAACGGATGCCGAGGCCGAGGCTAGGGCCGCCAGCGTTGATGTAGAACTATGTAGCGCGAGGGTTCAGTATGAAGTGCCGGTTAATACAGGAGAGTTTGTGTTTGGCTACACCGCCATTGACGAAGAGCAAATAAAGGAGGGCATACACCGCCTTTCTAAGGCATTCCAGCCATAGTTGCCCCATTAACTAGCATCGTTAGCTCCACTGAGCCTACCTACGGTTACGTGAACCATTAATAAGTTTTCTACTTGATTTAATACTCTCTCGACTAAATATCTACCATTAAAGTTGAAGGTAACATTTTGAGGACAAGGCTTTGGATATTACACTGCTTGCCCTGCTACTGATCAGCATGATTTTGTTTGGGATGCACATGCCCTATGCTGTTTTGACTATGGTTGCGATTATTGCCCTTGCGACTATGGCAACGCGTCTATCGTGGTCGGTGCTCAGCGCCTTCGAGTCGATTGAAGTCGATTAGGGCTAATCCACACCCATACCCCCTTTTTCTGTAAGTTTCTAAAACCAATTCCCCCCAGTGGCCTATCGCGCTTCTGGGGGGAATTGGTTATTGGTTAATGGTGGGCGGTGTCTAATAAGCCATGGAGCAGCCAAGTCATGGGGGGGTGAGATCGGACGGCTTGGGTGAACCTGCAGGGTCATGTGTGGGATACATTGCCCGGCAATTCTATTCCTGGTGAATCACGCTCATTGTCAGTCGCCACCTCTATTTCGGCCTGCGTTTATCCCTCGTCAGCATGTAATCAAATCCTCACTATTGTTAATTTCGATTTAGTAACCGGCAACCGCGCACTTACAATGGATCGGTTGTATCCTGCGACACTAGCCTTGATTGAACGTTACACCCTGCCCGAGATGGGCGAACTTTGGACCGACGAGTACAAATTCAAAACCTGGCTGCAGGTTGAGATCGCCGTCTGCGAAGCCCAAGCTGAATTGGGCCGTATCCCCCAAGCAGCGGTGGACGAAATCAAAGCTAAAGCCAACTTTGATGTGGCCCGGATTTTGGAAATTGAAGCCGAAGTCCGCCACGATGTGATTGCATTTTTGACCAATGTCAACGAATACGTGGGTGATGCCGGCCGCTATATTCACCTGGGCATGACCAGCTCCGATGTGCTGGATACGGCTCTTTCTTTGCAAATTGTGGCGAGCCACCAGGTGCTTTTGTCCCATGTTGAGAAGCTCATCCAGGCCATTCGCAATAAGGCGCAGGACCATCGCGATACCGTTATGATTGGTCGCTCCCATGGTATTCATGCCGAGCCCATGACCTTTGGCTTTAAGCTAGCTGGCTGGCTGGCGGAAGTATTGCGCCACCGCGAGCGCCTGTGTCGGATTCAAGACGAAATTTCCGTGGGCCAAATTTCAGGCGCTGTGGGCACCTATGCCAACATTGATCCAGAAATTGAGTCCTTAACATGTCAAAAACTCGGTCTTAAACCCGATACAGCGTCTACCCAGGTCATCTCGCGGGATGTGCACGCCGAGTTTATGACCACCCTGGCTGGGTTAGCCGCGTCTATTGAACGGTTTGCAGTTGAAATTCGTAATTTGCTGCGCACCGACGTTCTGGAAGTGGAAGAATTCTTTGCTAAGGGGCAAAAGGGGTCTTCGGCCATGCCCCATAAGCGCAATCCAATTAAGTCGGAACGGTTGACTGGACTGGCCCGAATTATTCGTACCAACGCCCTGGCGGCCTTAGAAAATGTTGCCCTGTGGCATGAGCGGGATATTTCCCATAGTTCCGTGGAGCGGGTGATCTTTCCCGACAGCTGCATTCTGATGCACTTCATGTTGGTGGAAACCACTAAGCTGGTGCAAAACCTGCAGGTTTACCCTGACAATATGAAGCGCAACATGAACATGTACGGTGGTGTGGTCTTTAGTCAACGGGTGCTGCTATCCCTAGTCGAAAAGGGTATTGCCCGTGAGGATGCCTATCGGATTGTGCAGCAGTGCGCCCATGCGGCGTGGAATGTTGAAGGCGGTGATTTTCAGACCTTGATTTCCCAGGACCCCCAGGTAAAAGAAAACCTGTCGGCTGATGAAATCAAGGAAGCCTTTAATCCGGACTATCAGCTGAGAAATTTGGACAAGGTCTACCAGCGGTTGGGGATTTAATCTGGTTGGTGTGGCAAATATCCGGCGTTGCTGCTTTCAGGTATGCACGTATCTGGTGAGGCTAATGTTCTGATGCACTAGAACATTGGCGGATCACATATGCGATCACACTGACGCTGTAGCGTAATGCTTTCAAGGGCTGTGAATTGCCTTAACCAATGTGACCAACGTGATCAACCCATCACAGAGGCTTTAAAGTAGGCAAAAAAAGCAGGGAGGTAGATTCTACCTCCCTGAAATGCCTACTATATGCTCACTAGACGCTGCTAGTAGTAGGTAGCTCCAACCATGTGTACCTACTACATTCACAGACCAAACTTATTTAACTTTGTTCCGGATCCTCTACATAGTCGGCATCTTCAAAGTCAGCAGTTTCTGCATCCATCTCATCTTTAAATCCCCGCAGGGTTTTTCCGAGGGCACTGCCCAATTCAGGGATTTTCTTGGGTCCAAAAACTAAAACGGCGACAACGGCAATAATGCCCACCTCTGGCCAACCTAAACCGAACATGGCACCTTTCCATGAATGTCTCAACTACTATACCGCAGCTAATTAGAGCCTCATCAATGGATACCCGTATGTTTGTGCCCAGGCGCTGTGACATATGCTGTGACATTTACAGCGCCTGAGCTGTGTTTGACCACTAGTTGACCACTAGTTGTTGTAACGCTGCTCTAGCCAAACGCGTAGGGCGTCTTCGGAGGAAAACTGATGCTGCTGATTGCCCACTGGGTCGTACACGCACCATTGACTGCCCTGTTTGGTTTCTTTTGTCCAAATGCGTGGCTGACTTCCTGTGGTTAGTGTGTGAACCAACCAGCTACCAGTGGTGCTTAGTAATTTGCTGGCGGCTTGTCGGATTTTTTGTGATGGGGTGGGCTGCCATAGCCGTTCTAGCTGATGACGTTGTATTTCAAGCTTTTGTAAGTTGGAGGAATAGATGTTCATAAGGCACTCCTAAGGGAGTAAGCGATTGCATACCAACTAATCTAGGGATGAAACTTGGGATCAACAAAGCATGAGATAGATGGGAGCTATCTACAAAATTAATAGAGGTGAGTATGGGATTTGGATTGAAAGTTCCAGGGTAGAGCGGGGGCAATAGATAGGGCGGTGGATCGATGGCTCCTATCCTGTAGAATACTGGGCGGCCCATCATGCGTTTGCGATGAGAAAGCTTTATTTTCTTCTGCCAGGAACCTCCCGCTCATTTAATTGTGGTGGGCTATTTGCTGAGTTAAATACCTTCAAATTAGCTCAACAGATTTGTGAGGCGGAGGTGGTTACCTATCGTCAGCGAGAAGAGAACCATCCGTTTATTGATGATCTGTTGCAGCAGGCCGATCTTCGGCGCTGTATTTTTATTGTCAGCTGGGGCTTTGATGTGCCTAAACAGCTGAAAAAACTCTCCCGGTGCCATGTGGTATACCATGCGCATAGTGCAGGCTATGGCTTTTCGGTGTCTCCCCAGGTGCCGATTCTGGCGGTTAGTCGTAATACGATGGGGTATTGGGGGTTGCGATCGCAATATTCCCTGATCTACTGGCTCCCCAACCAGCTTCCGGCTGAGGTAACCAATCGCCACATTAATCGGGATATCGATGTATTAGTACAAGCAAGAAAGTCTTCCGAGTATGTAACTAATCAGCTCATACCTGAACTAAAAAAGAGATTTAATGTTGTTGTTGTTGACTCATTTGTCGACGATCTGATGGGTTTGTTTAATCAAACCAAAGTCTATCTCTACGATTCCGCTGAGTACTGGGTGCAATATGGTCTAACAGAAGGATTTGGGCTGCCGCCGATGGAAGCCCTAGCCTGTGGCTGTCAGGTGTTCTCCAGCGTCAATCATGCCCTGGCCGACTATCTTGACCCAGGAGAGAATTGTCATAAAATCGCAGGCTACGCTACCGGTTACGATGTACAGCGGATTGCCACAGTGTTAGAAAACTGGCAGCCTAACAGCTTACCTGAAAACTTTTTTGCTCCCTACCGCTCTGAGCAGCTAGTGCCGCGCTTAGAACATATTCTCACTGAACTCAATCAATTCTTTGACTATCGACAGCAATATTCCTCAGATATTCCCAGCCTGACCCGCCAGCGACGGATTTATTTGTTCTACAAGCGAATTCAGACAAAACTAAAAAAGCTTAAACAGTAAGTGGGTGCACTCAATCTTCTATACGTATGATTTAAGGCCTACCCTCCACATTTCTCCTGCATCTTCTTCATCTGCTGTACAAGATATTTAGTACGACCTAGTTTAGCTACGTTATAGAGTCGATCAAACTCTCTTTTAAAGTGTTGAGCTACGGTGGTATTGTCAATGACCAACAGATTCT